>JAIPFG010000068.1 GCA_021736745.1 Pseudomonadales bacterium | reverse complement strand
ATTACGATCTACCCGTTCAATCTCCAGGCCAGGTAGGCCTATAATTCTTCCTGTGTGGGACATCGGTGTTCTCCATTAAATTGATCGTCGCATAATCAGTTTAATGAATGCCGGTGTCCCCCGTTAATGATGAAGAGCCGTTTAGTTATTGTTTAGAGGAATATTGTCATTTGTGCTAGCCAGTAGGATTTCCTTGCTTTGGACTTTGTACTACTTGGGGTGCTTGGCACCTTGGCCGGAGCCGATCTCGTCGTTATCGGATTGCAAATCAGCCAACAGCAAATCAATAAACGCAGGACGGATAAGTATCAGTGCAGCTCAGTGTGAATTGCAATAAAATAAAACCACTATGGCAAATCTGATTACATCAAGTCGATTGTTGCTTTTGGCGCTGGTCATTCTCATCGTATATTTCGGGAGTCCAGGATTACAACTGTTTAACCTGTTGTTAGTGGTGCTGATGTTTGTGTCTGACGGCCTCGACGGTTATGTTGCCCGCAAACGTAATGAAACCAGTTTATTCGGGGCATTATTCGATGTGGCGGCTGACCGTATTGTTGAATTGAGTCTGTGGGTGGTTTTCGCTCATATAGGGCTGCTACCAATTTGGATCCCGCTGCTTTACATTGCCCGCGGCATCATTACCGACTCCATTCGAGCAAGCGAAGCGCAGACCAATCAGCAAACCCCTTTTGCTAGCATGCAAACTCGCATTGCCAGGATTGTTGTAGCGGGCCAATTTATCCGTGCTTTTTATGCGGTTTTGAAAGCGCTCACATTTTTCGTCCTTATACTTTTGGTGCCGTTGCCACAACTAGCACCGGAGTTTTGGCAGCAATACGGTGCGGGTCTTGAACTATTGAGCCTTGCCCTGGCATATGCCTGCGTTGTGCTTTGTATTGCGCGCGGTTTACCCGTCATTACTCAGTTTCTTAGAGAACAAGCACCTGCTCATGAAAAATAGTATCGTTTTTTTTGATCTTGATGGCACGCTCATTCCGAAACCGAGTAGTGAACGTCGTTTTTTCAAGCTACTTTGGCAGAGCGGAAAGTTAGGTTGGCGTCAATTATTTGCCGCAATGATTTTTTTTGTACGCAATTCATGTCGTTTTGGTATCAGCGTGGGGCGTAAGAATAAAGCCTATCTTTTCGGTTTGAATGTTAAGGAAATCGAATTGCTTGGGCAGCATTGGGTGAATACTTTCTTTGACGATCTTCTCAATCCTCGTATGGTCATAGAGGTTGAACGGTGTCGGCAAGCGGGTTATTGGTTAGTTTTATTAACGGGCACGCCAGAGTTTTTGGCGAAGCCAATCGCAAAACGGCTAGCAATGGATGATTATATTGCCACTCAATGTAAAAGCCATGATGGTTATTTTACCGCGGCGCCACCTTCCCAGCACCCTTGTGGTACCAGCAAACTCCATCTGGCAAATGAGTACTGCCGATTGACAGGCGCCGAACTTAATCAATCTGTGGCCTACGGTGATTCGCATCAGGATTATCAGCTGTTGAAAGCCGTTGGCAGTGCTATTGCCGTTAATCCTGACCGTCGTATGGTAGCGATTGCGCAATTGAATAACTGGCCGGTTATTAGCATTAACTGAAAACAAATTCCGGGTGCTGATAAAGTGTGCCGTCTTTTGTTGTGTCTGGAGAAGCCTTTAACAGAAAAATTAGGTATCACCGATACCGATCAGGCGGATAAGTACAATAGTGTAGCCAATTTGAATAAGCGATGGTGGTGTGTCACCAAGACAGCTCTTGCGGACGGGTTAATCCACTACTCAAAAACTCGGTTTTAAATGGAGGAATTACAGGAACTTTTAACTGGGTTGCAGATAATCGCTAAGGTATATATTGTTTAGATTAGGTCTAAGTATGCCGTAGCGGCTATTGATGGGTGATTGATTGAATTCTATCGCATCTAAATGCGATAGTCGTACTGAATTGAGTATGTAAAGATTCAACCTTACTGTCAGGCATTACGAAAAACTTTGCCAGAGCAGAAGAAGTATCAGAAATAGACAAAGAATCTGCCAGAATTCGGTGGGGTTGCGTTCAATTAATGGTGCTTTTTCTAATTTTTGTATCTCTGCTTGATTGGGTACCCTCATGTCGTGAATAAATTCTGAAAGTGCATCATAGCGATATCTGGGGCGGGGAGAAGTGGCTTTTTTGAGCGTAGCCTCAATCCAAAGTGGGATATCCTTTCTAAAATTTGATATGGGGATATACCGCCATTGGTCGTATTTTTTTGGTGCACTGTTCTTATGGTTAGGCTCTTTATAGGGCAGTTTTCCGCTGAGCATCTCGTACGTGATAACACCCAGAGAAAAAATATCGGAGCGGAATAGGCCTGGTTCGTTCAACAAGTATTCGGGCGCAATATAGTTGACAGACCCAACCGGATATTCTTCTTTCAGTGGCGAGTTGATTTCGTCGAGCCCGCTGACTTGAACTGTACCAAAGTCGATCAGTTTAACCTGACCGTGATGGTCAATCATGACGTTTTCGGGTTTTAGGTCGCGATGTATCATACTCATCCGCTGAAAGGCTCTTAATGCGGAAGCAATTTGTTCAATGATAAGGCGTACCTGTTCAATAGTAGGTGATGGGTTGTCGTACATCCATTGTCGAAGATCCTGGCCTTCGATATATTCACTGAGATTATAAAGAAACCGGGTATTTCCCGGACGAGTATATTCACCCATAACATGGGGATGTTTGATGCGTCTTCCAATCCATTGTTCGCGGATAAAAGCTTCCAGATATTGAGGGTCGTCGGCATAATTTTCTGACGGGGCCTTCAAGACTTTATCGGCGGTTTCTCCCTTATGTCGGACCCGATATAAATGGCTTCTAGTGCCTTGATAAAGGACTTCAATGACTTGATAACCATCAATAGACATGCCTGGTTCAAGGACTGGAGGGATGATGTAATGCGCAAGTTTACGGTGCGTTTCATCGATATCCTCAGCCGGTATGGCTTTTATTCTGACGAGTAGACAGCTGAGGTTGTCATGACTACCACGGTTTAAGGCGTAGTTGATTATTTTTTGAGCCTGAGTTTCGAGAGAATGAGTGGGTTGGGCGACCAGTTGTGTGATTTCCTTATGGCCTAAAAAATCGTGTATACCATCTGTGGTCAGTAAGAAAAGGTCATTTTTTTGAATATCCTCACATAAGTAATCCACTTGGAGATGCAAATTTGTTCCAATTGCGTTGGTTAAAATAGGTTTGCCTCCCCCTTGATGCAGGGAGTGATCTTGCGTCAATTGTTCCAGTAGACCATTGCGGTAACGGTATATGCGGCTATCGCCGATATGAAATAGATGCACGGAGGTAGATTTAAAAACGGCAGCGCTAAAAGTTGTTGCAAAACTATTCGAGCCGTAAGAGGTGGATCCGTGATGAACTAACCAGGTGTTGAGAGCGTTCAGAACACGGGAAACCGAGTGTTTTACCGACCAGGTGTCAGGGGTGCTATAGTAGTCTTCGATAAAATGGGTGACGGATAACTGGCTGGCTTCCGCGCTACGCTCGCTGCAACTGAGGCCATCGGCAATAGCAACAGCGACACCTTTATGGGTGCGTTCGTAGGCGCTGGGTTGATGTGCGGCAAAAGCATCCTGATTGATTGGTTTGATACCGGCAGTGGTGCTACCACCAAAGTCAACATCCAAATCGCTGGTGCTAGCACCGATAGTATCCATAGAGAAATTATTTGTTCGCTTCATTGATTAAGTGTTTATAACAACAGCGAGTTAGGCTACATCAATCATGACCACAGTACCATCATCTTGAACTTCAGCCATTTGCCCCCGCGGCTCTTCCATAAATAGCAATGTTACAAATCCAACTATTGCGGTGGCCCCAATAAAATAAAAGAAGGTGTGATAGTCGACAATAGATAACACGGTAAGGTAAACCACCGCCCCAACGTTACCATAGGCGCCTGTCATGCCAGCGATTTGACCCGTGAGACGGCGTTTAATTAAAGGTACGACAGCAAACACGGCACCTTCTCCTGATTGCACAAAGAAGGAACAGGTCATAGCGGTAAGCACCGCTAGAAAAATTGGCCAGCTGCTATCAATCATCCCCATTACAAAATAACCAACAGCTAAACCAGCGGTGAGCACGAGTAAGGTGGGCTTACGGCCGTAATTATCGCTGAGCCAGCCACCACCTGGTCGGGAAAGGAGGTTCATAAAAGCATAGGCCGAGGCAAGTAGTCCGGCGTAAAGCATATTGAGATCGAATACTTCAGCGAAGAAAAGCGGCAGCATGGAAACGACGGCCAATTCCGACCCAAAAGTAGCGAAGTAGAGGATGTTGAGTACGGCGACTTGTTTGAATTGATAACGATGTAATGCCGGTAAGGGGTGAGCCAGTTGTTTCATGTTAACCCTGTACACATGAAATGAATCATAAAGATAAAGGGCCGTTAATAAACCGTAAATAGTATAAGCGACGGTTGTAGAGATCATGGCAACGGAATTGGGTGAAAGTTTCCAGGTGAGTAGCCCCAGTGCTGCGTACATGGGAATCTTCATCAACAATAGCAGAAACAGATCACTCTTGCTGCTGACCTCCATTGCGCCCAGATTCTTTGGCTTAAAATAGGTCGACCCTTTGGGCGTGTCAGAAACATTAGTGTAGTAAATAAAGGAAAAAATGAGTGAGATTAAACCAGTAAGAGCGACCGCATAACGCCAACCATTATCACCGCCAATTAACAGGGCAATGGTGGGTAAACTCATTGCAGCGGCAGCGGATCCGAAATTACCCCACCCACCATAAATTCCCTCAGCGGTACCCAACTCATGATGCGGAAACCATTCACTTACCATGCGAATACCAATGACAAAGCCCGCGCCGATAAATCCTAAGAGGAAGCGCGAAAGCGCTAATTGAGTGTAGGATTCAGCAAGGGCGAAAGTAAAACAAGGGATGGAACAAAGCGCGAGCAAAGCCGTATAGATCAAACGGGGACCAAATCTATCCGTGAGCATGCCGATGACAATACGTGCAGGTATGGTCAGTGCGACATTCAATATCAGCAATGTTTTGATTTCAGCCTTGGTCAGGTCCAGCTCATTGGCAATGGCTTGAATCATGGGCGCATGGTTAAACCATACTAAAAAAGTAATAAAGAATGCCATCCATGAAAAGTGTAGAATTTTCATTTTTCCTGAAAATGAAAAAAAATTAAAACGCTCGACGCGAGACATATCGGTTAACCTCAAGTGTGGGTATTTTGAAAGAATAATGCTGACGGTGTTAAAGGGCAGTTCTATTGGATTACCTTGCTATTATTTTCGATATTTTTAGTTGAACCTTTCCATCGATCCGCCTGACGGGGTAAGTTTTCAGACAATACTGCGGATCTTCAATACACTGGCCGGTAACCAGACTGAAGTGCTGTTTGTAGAGCGGTGATGCAACAACCAATTCTTCCCCCAGGGAACCGAGTATCCCTCGTGATATCACATTGGCAAGTCCGACAGGATCAAAATTCGACAATGCAAAAAGTTGATTACTCTTTTTTTCCCAGAAAATGGCTACTTGTTCATTGTTAACGAGTGCACAGGCACCTGTATCCGGTATTAATTCATCTACTTCACAGACATAAGTCCAATCTTCTCGAGCCATAGTTAACTCCTCCCAGATAGTTCAGTAATAGCGATTCGATGGGGATTGCTTTCTTTATGATGCTTACGTTCCAGTGCTGTAGCGGGTCGACGTTGCCCCCGCTCTTGAACATAATCCAATTGATCATCGCCAATTTCTTCATTGATGAAGTGTCGGAAACGCTTCAATTTTTCGGGGTCTTCCAGGGTGGTTTTCCATTCACATTGATAGGTGTCGACGAGATAGGCCATTTGACTTTCAAGCTCTTCGCCCAGGCCCAGCTTGTCTTCGATAATAACCGCTTTAAGGTAATCCAGCCCGCCATCCATATTTTCCAGCCAGACAGAACTTCTTTGTAACCTATCTGCCGTACGTATATAAAACATCAGAAGGCGGTCGATGTATCTGATTAACGTTTCATCATCCAAATCGGTAGCGAACAGGTCGGCATGGCGGGGACGCATACCGCCATTCCCGCAGACGTAGAGGTTCCAGCCATTCTCGGTCGCTATGATCCCAATATCCTTACTCTGGGCTTCAGCGCATTCGCGCGTACAGCCGGAAACGGCAAGCTTGATTTTGTGGGGGGAGCGTATGCCGCGATAACGAGTTTCCACACGAATGGCCATTCCTACACTATCCTGCACCCCATAGCGACACCAACTGCTACCAACACAGGATTTCACTGTCCGCATTGCCTTGCCGTAAGCGTGTCCTGTTTCGAAGCCAGCATTTACCAACCGTCGCCAAATTGAGGGTAGCTCATGAAGTTGAGCGCCAAACAGATCAATCCGTTGACCGCCGGTAATTTTAGTGTAAAGGTTAAAATCCCGAGCGACTTCGCCGAGCACAATGAGCTTTTCGGGGGTGATTTCACCACCTGGGACGCGGGGAACCACCGAATAGGTACCGTCCTTTTGCATGTTCCCCAGGTAGATATCATTAGTATCCTGCAACCCCAGATGTTTCTTTTCGAGGACATGCTCGTTCCATAACGACGCCAGCATAGAGCCAATTACCGGTTTACAAATATCGCAGCCATGCCCTTTGCCATGCTCATCCAGTAGTTGCTGGAAGGTAAGTATCTCTTTGCTGCGGAGGATATCGAACAGTTCCTGCCTTGAATAATTAAAATGTTCGCAGAGTGCCGAGTTGACCTCCATACCGCGTGCGGCCATTTCTTCATCAACAACATTTTTTAGGAGGGAGGCGCAACCGCCGCAACCGCTGCTTGCGGCAGTCGCGGACTTCACATCGCCTAGAGTGCAACAACCGGCATCGAGTGCGCCGATAATTGCCCCCTTGCTCACATTGTGGCAAGAACAAATGATTGCGCTGTCCGGTAGCGCTGAGGCGCCCAATAAGGATGCGGTATTATCCTTGGCCGGAAGAATTAATGATTCGGGATTCCCCGGTAGTTCGATGCTATTAAGGTAGAATTGCAAGAGAGAGTCGTAATCGGAGCAATCGCCAACGAGTACGGCGCCTAAGATAAATTTTCCGTCGTTACTGACAATCAGTCGCTTATATACTTCTGCGCGTTGATCGCTAAAGGTGTAGGCAATACAACCAGGCGTTTTCCCCAGTGCATCGCCAATAGAACCAACATCTACCCCCAATAGCTTGAGTTTGGTGCTCATATCCGCACCTTGAAATGGTATTGGTTTATCGGTGAGCTGACTAACAGCCGCTTCGGCCATCCGATAGCCTGGTGCAACCAAACCGAAAATCTTGCCGCCAAAAGAAGCACATTCGCCAATAGCATAAATGTTCGTGTCGCGGGTTCGGCAGTTGAAATCAATCTCGATCCCACCACGTTCGCTAACCTTTAAGTCAGCATCGCGAGCGAGTTGATCGTATGGACGAATTCCTGCTGAAAAAACGATCAGGTCAGTTTCTAGGGTCTGGCCATCGGTGAAGTTCATACGCAGGCGTGTATTGTTTCCTTTTTTTATGGTTTGGGTTGCTTTACCCGTATGAACCTTAACACCAAGGGCTTCTATCTTACGGCTTAACATTTCGCCACCACCCGAGTCCAATTGCACTCCCATTAACTGAGGGGCAAATTCCACGACGTGCGTTTCCAGACCCAGATTTTTCAGCGCATTGGCAGCTTCAAGACCGAGTAAACCACCACCGACAACGACGCCTATTTTCGATGATTTGGCCTCCGCACGAATTTCTCCGAGATCGTCAATGGTGCGGTATGTCATGCAACCGGGAAGAGCTGCCCCGGGAACAGGCGGTATAAAAGGATAAGAGCCAGTAGCCAAGACCAATTTATCGTAATGAAAGATTTGGCCGCCTTTAGTGATCACTTTTTGTGTATCACGTTCGATGTTGACGACTGGGTCGCCGAAATGGGCGTCGACACCAATCTGGTGATAGTGGTCACGAGTGGTCAGAGCGAGATCCTCGGGCTTGCGACCAGCGAAAAAATCGGATAAGTGTACGCGGTCGTAAGCCGGGCGAGTTTCTCCGCCGATGACGGTGATTTCAACCGGAAGGTTGGCCGAAGATAATTGCTCCACATAGTGATGGCCAACCATACCGTTACCGATCACGAGAACTTTTTGCTTTTTCATATCACTATTCACCTAAATGCATGAGAAATTACGTAGCAAATTTTCAATAATGATATGAATTGCAAAGGTGGTGCCAGTTTCAAAAGGCATCACAACGTTGCTTGATCAAGCTCTTGAAAATAAAGGGAATTTCATTTTTTTAATTGATTTTTAAATAGATTTTAAGATTTTTTTAATCGGAAACGGCTAATGAAGTCTTTAAAACGTGCAAATTCGTAACGTTTTGCCCTAAATTGGGGCGGCCCCATCCGTTGTTGCCATAGCATTATGATGAGAATTTTTTAACCTACTGATAATTAAGAGTGTTTTTAAATTCCGTGAGTTGGTTCGAATATTGCCTTAACCAATATTGAAATTATTTTGATGGGAAGAGCATTCAAGTGAATAGACAACTGGAAAACAACTCCTGGGTTAAAACAACCTGTCCTTATTGCGGCGTGGGCTGTGGGATTGACGTAAAGGTCGGTTTTAATAACAGCGTGCTGATTCGAGGAGACCGGGATCATCCCTCCAACGCCGGAAAACTCTGCTCCAAGGGGACGGCGTTGGCAGATACCCTTGTACCGGATGATCGTTTGCTTCATCCAATCGTTGACGGAGAATTGGTTTCCTGGGACACCGCTTTAAGTGCTGTTGCCGAAGGGTATACAGAGGTGATCCGCCAGTATGGACCGGATGCAACTGCGTTCTATGTGTCAGGACAATTATTAACTGAGGATTATTATGTCGCCAATAAATTGATGAAAGGGTTTATTGGTAGCGCCAATATCGATACCAATTCAAGGCTTTGTATGTCTTCCAGTGTGGAGGGACATAAGCGGGCTTTCGGTAGCGATACGGTGCCAGGTTGCTATGAGGATCTAGAATTAGCCGACCTAGTGGTTATTGCTGGGGCTAATATGGCTTGGTGTCACCCAGTGCTATTCCAACGGATTAAAGCAGCAAAAGAACAAAATTCTGCCATGAGAGTTGTCGTCATTGATCCCCGAATGACGGCTACCTGTACTCTTGCCGATATCCATATTGGTTTGGATCCGGGTACTGATGTGGCCTTGTTTAATGGTTTGTTGGGCTACCTGGCGATACACAATGGTATTAATCAGGACTATCTGATGAAGTATGTGGAAGGTGGCCCCGAAACGATTCATTACGCTCTTTCAGCGTATGGGAGCATGAACCTTTTAGCGAAGCAGATAGGCGTCGAGGAAAGGCAGCTGGAACAGTTTTACCGGGTTTTTTTAGAATCGGAAAAAGTAGTGACTATCTATTCTCAGGGAGTTAATCAGTCGATACATGGTGTCGACAAGGTCAATAGTATTATTAACTGCCATTTGGCGACAGGACGTATTGGTAAACCTGGTATGGGGCCCTTTTCTGTAACCGGGCAACCTAATGCCATGGGTGGAAGAGAAGTCGGCGGTATGGCGAGTGCTCTGGCGGCTCACATGGATATTGGGAATTCACAACACCGGGATTTGGTGTCAACCTTTTGGGGCACGAATAAGATTCCTCATTCACCCGGGTTAACTGCCGTAGAACTCATTAATGGGGTAGACAGAGGTGATATAAAGGCGATCTGGATAATGGGCACCAATCCGGCAGTTAGTATGCCGGATGTAAATAGGGTGGTGGCGGCATTACAGGCATGTCCACTCGTCGTGGTTTCTGACTGTATTCAGAATACGGATACTGCTCGTTTCGCTGACATATTATTGCCGTCTGCCGGTTGGAGTGAAAAATCAGGGACTGTTACCAATTCGGAACGCCGAATTTCGCGTCAGCGCGCATTTATGGATATGGCTGGCGAATCAAAACCTGATTGGTGGATTATCTGTGAAGTGGCTAAACGCATGGGTTACGGACAAAAATTCTCCTTTAAACACGAGTATGAAATTTTTCTGGAACATGCTCGGTTATCCGGTTATGAAAATCATGGACAGCGCAGTTTTAATATTAGTGGATTGTCGGCCTTATCAAAGGAAGAATATGAAAACTTTAAACCCCAGCAATGGCCTATTTCTAACGGGCAAACCAAGTCTGTTCGGGCTCAAAATAAGCGTTTATTTACGCAAGGGAATTTTTTAACACCACACAAAAAGGCACGCATGATTCCATTGCTTAATCTTGAGGGGGCAAGTTCGACGAGTAATAAATACCCCTTAACGCTCAATACAGGGCGTATTCGTGACCAATGGCACGGTATGTCGCGGACAGGGTTATCCTCCCGCTTGTCAGCTAACCATAACGAACCATATCTCGAAATTCATCCTGTTGATGCGAAAATATTTGAGCTTAGAAAAGGCGATCTTGCCCAGGTGGAGAGCCGCTGGGGGGAAGCTGTTTTACCTGTAATGTTGAGTGTGAATCAAAAACAGGGACAGTTGTTTATGCCAATACATTGGACGGGGAGGCATGCCAGTCAAGGCAAAGCCGGGCCATTGATCGGTGCCTTTACAGATGCCATCTCAGGGCAGCCGGAGTTTAAAATGACGCCTGTGCGTATTCGATTGTTTCCTCGAAATAGTGAAGCGCTGATTGTCGTCAGAGAACCGAAGACGTTCCTTCAGTGTGAGTATTGGGTACGTCAAAAAATTTCAGGGGGATATGCTTATCATTTGGCCAGCCAAGTAAAACCTCATACGCTGATGGCACAACTGAAGGATCAGTTGCTAACAAGAGATCAGCAGACTTATAGTTTTGAGGATGACAGAGCTGGTCAATATCGTTTCGTAGTTTCAGTGGACTCGCGTGTGAATACTGGCGTGGTGGTTGCTAAGCGTTTGGAGTCTTCGGTGTGTGAATGGTTAAAACTCATCCTCGATGATGTTAAAGGGCGAAATGGGGTTAGCGCTATTGTCAGTGGTAAGCCGGAAGCATCACTCTACAAAGGTAAAATACTGTGTATTTGCAGACAGGTGGGACTTAACGAAATCGATCAGGCTATC
Source organism: Pseudomonadales bacterium (assembly GCA_021736745.1). Lineage (GTDB taxonomy): Bacteria > Pseudomonadota > Gammaproteobacteria > Pseudomonadales > IMCC2047 > JAJFKB01. Next base: position 438 of record JAIPFG010000068.1, on the reverse strand, counting down.
AAAGAGAATAACTTACTGAATGTTGATGAAATCTGCGAAATGACGCAGGCGGGAACCGGATGTGGATCATGTTTGCCTGAATTAGAAATATTGCTAAGGCGACAGGAGGTGTTGTGAGCTGTAATTATAGGGTTGGAGGGGAAGACTCATTCGAATTAGGTGAGGCCCTTATGTAACTACTTCATTGGGGAATACAGCATTCAGAGTGCCCTCGGGGTAGAACATCGGCTCAACATTTTCATTTATAAGGATAAACTCAATTTTGGATTCCTGCGTCGATCTCATTCCTGCATCGTTACAGCCGCCCGCTACGCTATACAAAGGTCTCTAAGAAGGTAAAATTTTTCGAAGTAAATAAGATAGCGAGGAGTACGCCTATAGTAGGATGATGCTCAATCTAGACCATTGATTTCGTTATTACTGAATAGGTGGTGTCTC
>JAIPFG010000067.1 GCA_021736745.1 Pseudomonadales bacterium | reverse complement strand
GTTGAGAAAATTATGACAGTGGAACAGTTAATTGCGCTTTTGCCGATGATAGCCATCACCGTCACTGCTGTGACGGTGATGATGGTCTCAGCCTTCACCACAAATCATCGACTGCTAAACGGCTTATCTCTATTGGGTTTGGCTGTTGCGCTATTGACGTTATTGCTGGCCGCGAAAGTTGCCCCTCTTCAGGTGACGCCGCTGATTTCGATTGATCGGTTTGCGCTTTTCTATTCAGGGTTAGTTCTCGCAGCGGGCGCTGTCGTGATTATTCTATCCTATGATTACTTTCGGGCAAACCAGAGCCGCGTAATTCGAGTGGCTGAATATTATGTTCTCTTGCTGTCGGCATTACTGGGCGGTATCGTTCTGGTTTCATCCAGCCATTTCGCTTCCTTCTTTGTTGGATTGGAGTTATTGGGGGTATCTCTGTATGTGCTGGTATCCTATCTTGCACCTTCGAAACAAGGGCGAATAACTTCTTTGGAGGCGGGCGTTAAATACCTGATATTGTCAGGTGTCGCGTCCGCCTTATTATTATTTGGTATTGCATTGTTGTACGCAGAATTTGGCACACTCTCTTTTAGTCGACTGGGCCAACATTGGCAAAGTTTGGATGCATTGAATGGGTTGTTTGCTGCAGCTGGTATTGGCCTGGTGCTTTCCGGTGTAGCCTTTAAGTTATCATTGGTTCCTTTCCACATGTGGACACCGGATGTTTATGAGGGTGCGCCCACACCAACCACCGCATTCGTGGCGACTGTTTCCAAAGGGGCTATCTTTGCCTTTTTATTACGTTTTTTCGTTACCACGGGGGCATTTGAAAATCAGATGATCTGTTTTGCCCTGGCCTTAGTTGCAATGGCTTCGATGTTGGGTGGTAACTTGTTGGCTTTGTTGCAAACTAATGTCAAACGTATTTTGGCTTACTCCTCGATAGCCCATATTGGTTATTTAATGGTGGCTTTTCTCGCTGCGAGTACGGGGAAAGTGACTGTTTCCGTCGTCAGTGAGGCAGTAAGTTTTTACCTGGTTGCCTACTTTGTCACAACATTAGGTGCTTTTGCTGTGATCAGTGTTCTGTCGAATGATTGTGGTGTGCGGGATGTTGATCAATTGAAGGACTATCGTGGATTGTTCTGGCGCTCGCCTTGGCTCGCCGGCATCTTGAGCGCGATGTTGTTATCCCTTGCAGGCATTCCCTTAACGGCTGGTTTTATCGGTAAGTTCTATCTCTTTACCGTCGGTGTCGAGGGACTACTTTGGTGGTTACTGGCTGCGCTGATATTGGGTAGTGCCATTGGTCTTTATTATTATCTGCGTTGGATGGTACAAATGTTCATGCAGCCTGAATCACGACCAGAGGATTTCGAGTCAGAGGCGACTACTCTCTCAGTGCCGGGTTGTTTCGTGTTAGTGGTGCTTGTCATCAGCTTATTCTGGTTGGGTATTTATCCACCGTCTTTGATAGATTTGCTTAAAACCATTACAACCATCTAAAAATTCAGCCTGTAAATTCCCAGTAATTTTTATTCCTGGCACTAGCAACAAAACGCCATTTAAGGAGGCAAATGATATTGAGTTCCAGCAATTCTGGAATGGTTACGGTAAGAAGTGGCTTACTCGGTCCGGCGTCAATAGTGGGCTAGTGTGTTGGTGCACAACTGCTCTACGCTAAAAACTGAGGGTGGGGAAATTAAACCGACGTGACGAAAGCTGTTTAGCCCGCGCCCAAATAATAAATCTGCAAACCATAACAAATAACCGCAATGATAGCTGTGACACTCAGTATTACACTCAGCAGTCGAAAGGGGTGGAACCGGACTTCATCAGTAGTACTATTTTTTAACTCGGACATTTTAAAATAAGTCTTTTAAAATTAAACTTGTGTCAGATTCTATCTTGATTGGTTGAGGATGGCTATCGATCCAAGAAAAAGAACCTCAATTCCAGAGTGCTAACAATCAGGGTTAGGGCGGTTTATTCCGTTGGTCCCGGCAAACAAGGAGATAACAGCTGATGAGCAATCAAATCACTGGTGGTTGTCTGTGCGGTAAAGTCAGATTCAAAGTAACTAACGATTTCGAACGACTTTATTTTTGTCATTGCTTGCAGTGTCGAAAAATTACCGGTTCTGCTCATGCCTCTATTCTTTATACCTCTCCGGAGGAATTAAAGTGGACCTCAGGGGAAAAATATATCAAACGTTTCGAGTTTCCAGGGCGGGATTTCACCAAAGCTTTTTGTCGAGAATGCGGCTCAGGTGTTCCCTATATTAATCAGAGAGGCGCGGCGATGATCATCCCTGCCGGTTCATTGGACACGGAACCAACTATTGATAGTCAGGCGAATATTTTTTTGGCTGAACGCCCTCTTTGGAGCGTAAATACAGCAGATGCTAAAGGTTATTTGGGTTTTCCTTAGTCATCCAAAGTGCCTATGCAAAGATTAAGAATCACCAAGTAAAGAATCATTGCCTAAAACGGTGTCGCTATCGTATAGTATGGCTTACTTACTGATAAGCCAGAAAGAGTTACCCGGAGAGCGCGCTGATGAAAAAGAAGTCGTTTATCTCAAGGTTGTTTCTGCCCACTGCCATCGGACTCCTTGTCCTTATTCCTTCTAATACCGTTTTTGCCCATGCCTATGGCGAATGGCGAGATGCTGAGCAGATTTATGCCAGCACCTGTCATTATTGCCATGATACAGGCGTTGCCCCGGTCCTTTTTGGAAGAGCACTGTCTCCTCAATTTATTATTTTGCGTGCCCGCAATGGGTTTAACGCCATGCCTGCTTTTAAACCCAGTGAGATTAGCGTAACCGATTTGGAAATTTTGGCGCGGTGGATACAGCAAAGAGAAGCGCCCAAGGGAAGCGTAGCTAAATGAGTTTTAACCTTTCCCGCCGCTCTTTTCTGACCGCATCGGCAGTTTCTACAATGCTGTTGGCCAGACCCCTGTCAGCCTTTGGTTTTTCCACAGTCGAACAGGAACAGATTAGTGCACTTTTTGCTGAGAAGGCACTTTCTCTTGCGCTGAAAGATCATCTCTTCAACTTTTGTGAGATTGAGCGACAGAATTTGTTAGAAAAAGTGAATTTAAGCGACGTTGGAAGATTAAGAGGATGGATCAAAAGTCGCTCCGGGAAAAGGGTTGTGGGTGCAGTCGGCAGTGATTTCTACCCTGTGTTGGAATCCTTGATACGTGAAGCGAACGGCGCATTGTTATTCCATGGACGGCATGTTGTCTCAGCCAATCATGATACAAGGCACAGCTTTTATACTACACCAGCCAGTCAGGGCGCTGGCGCACAGTTGATAGCCAGCCTTGTCAGCGCCAAAAGCCACTGCCAGGTAAGTGAATATTGTATTGGTGCGGATGATCAAATAGGTTTTACACGACAGTCGCTTAATCTCACCGACAACTGGTTAGCTGCCATTGCTAATGTGTTGGTTAGCGTGGCGGAGAAACGTTGGCAAGCTACATTGGTCGAGCCGTTTCAAACAACCCACCTGGCAGAAGAAGTTAAGGCGGTGGACAGCTTGGAAACATTTGTTTTTAGTCTTTAGCCTTGGGCTTGCCAACCCTTCTTGTGTGGTATCACTCGAACCCAAAGGAACCCAGCAATGACAGAGAATCGATTCGTGGCACTTCCGGAAGGCGTCAGCAGAGAACAGTTTGCCTTAGCGATTGGCGAGTTTGAAGCAGCCATCGGCAAGGAAAATGTGGTTGTAGCGCCTGAGCTGATTGCCCCTTACGCCAAAATTATGATCCCGGTGGATGAAAATAAGCATTTGCCTGCCGGAGCGCTGATGCCGAAAACCGTCGAAGAAGTGCAAAAGATTATGGGTATCTGTAATCAATACAAAACGCCGGTTTGGCCTATTTCGACAGGTCGAAATTTTGGTTATGGGTCGGCGGCGCCAGCACGGCGCGGCACCTTGGTGTTAGATCTGCGGCGAATGAATAAAATCATTGAAGTTGATGTCGATCTTGGTTATGCGCTGGTGGAGGCGGGCGTTACCTACCAACAATTGGCGGACTATATCAAAGAACATGATCTGCCATTGTGGCTGGATACTCCCATGCCGGCGCCGGTGGCCAGTCCCACCGGAAATACATTGGATCGTGGAGTGGGCTATACACCCTACGGCGAGCACTTTATGTTTCAGTGTGGTATGGAGGTGGTTTTAGCCAATGGTAAGGTCCTGAGAACGGGCATGGGGGCATTGCAGAATTCCAATACCTGGCAGGTCTTCAAGTGGGGTTACGGTCCATACCTGGATGGCATTTTCACCCAGTCTAATTATGGGGTGGTAACTAAAATGGGTTTTTGGTTAATGCCAAAGCCGCCCGTCTATAAACCTTTCCTCGTCAAATATCCCAAGGACGAAGATATTGTCAAAGCGATTGACACAATTCGCCCTTTGCGGATGAACCAGATTATCTCTAATGCAGGCACTGTTTCCAATGCACTCTGGGAAATTGCGGTGACTCATCGACGTTCAGACCTGTGGGACGGTGAGGGTCAGATCCCCGATGAGATTGTCAAAAAGGTGGCAAAAGAAAAAGGCTACGGAGCCTGGAATGTCTATGCGGCGCTGTACGGCACGCAAGAACAGGTCGATGTTAACTGGAAAATGGTGAAGGGAGCCTTTACCGCATCGGGAGGAGAAGTGTTGGCGGAAGAGGATATGACTCCCGGTGATCCGCTTTGGCAGTACCGTAAGGATATGATGTCGGGTACGCTGAGTATGTTTGAATTTGGTCTCTATAATTGGCGGGGCGGTGGTGGCTCTACTTGGTTTGCGCCGGTATCGCAGGCCCGTGGGGGTGAAACCATGAAACAAATGGAAATGGCCAAACAGATTACCCATGATTTCGGTATTGATTATGTGGCGCTCTTTATTATTGGCTGGCGGGATATGCATCATATTGTCGATCTGCTTTATGACCGCACTAACCCTAAGGAAATGCAATCGGCGCATGCCTGCTATAAAACGCTATTAACGGATTTTGCCAAACAGGGTTATGGGGTCTATCGCGCCAATACTGCTTTTATGGATGACGTGGCAGAACTCTATGGTGAAGTGAAGCAGGAGGTCAACCAAATGTTAAAAAGGGCACTTGATCCAAATGGCATTATTGCGCCAGGTAAATCAGGCATTGATATTTAGTGATCGAGCCTTGCTCGATTTACTTCGCCTGCCGGGTAACAACCCGTTTGCAGCGTTGGCACTGTAGTTTTTCAATATTACCAATTTCGCCAAAGGTGAAAGTGACTTCAATTACCTGAAAGTGGTGGAAGCCTAACAGGCATTGTAGCCGTCCTGCATAATATTTGAGTTTAGTAGGTTCTGCGTCTGGCATTTACTTTTCCCGATTTTAGCCGGATATACCTTGAGTAAGGTAATAAAAAAGCCAACTGGCAAGTATTTTGGCACTCTCTAACGGGAGACGCAACCGCTGATATTTTATCGGTTATTATTCGGCTCGAAGTGCATCAATTGGGTTCTGCCGGGCAGCAGCCCGAGCCGGGGCGATCCCTGCAGCCAATCCAACAGCACAGGATAATAGTAGCGACAGAACGAGATACATCGGATAAAAAGTCAGAGGTAATTCAGGCAGGGTGAACTGTAGAATAATAAAAACAAGCAATACAATAAACAGCCCCAGAGTTCCGCCTAATAATGCGAGAAAGATTGCCTCGCCAAGAAACAGAAACAAAATTTCCCGTTGAGTGGTCCCCAAGGCGCAAAGTAAACCAATTTCCGGTATCCTTTCGCGCATGCTGGTCGTCATAATCGTCAGCACGCCGACGCCTCCGACAACGAGTGAAATGCCGCCCAATGCCGCAATCGCAAATTTAATCACGGTTAGGATTTTATCGAGTGTTTCGAGCATATCTTCCTGGGTAAAAAGGGTGAAGTCTTCGCGACCGTGCAATTGGGTTAACAACTTGGTAATGCGCTCGCTCATTTGTTGGGAGGTGACGGAGGGGCTGAATACTACGTCAATCTCCATTAGCCCCTCTTTGTTAAAAAGTTCCAGGGCTCGGCTGATTGGAATATAGACTACGTCGTCCAAATCAAAGCCCAAAAGCTGACCTTTACTTTCCATCACCCCGATGACCCGGTGTCGCATGCCGCCGACGCGAATAAATTGTCCTAAGGGGTTCTGCGTACCAAACAGTTCATTTTTTAGTTTATGGCCCAGTACGGCATAAGCGCGTGCCGACCGAGGATCGTCTGCCGGCAGAAAACGTCCGATCACCACATTAAAGCGCCAAGCTTCCGCCGCCTGATGCCCTACACCAAAAACCTCTGTATCACGGGCAAATTGGCCTGCTTCGATCCGCCCTGTCCCCTGAACGATGGGCACAACTTGTTTGACATTACGCAACCGCGTGAGCGCTTGACTGTCTTCCAATGACAACGGTCGTACGGATTTAAGTAAGGATCCAATGCCTTGGGTGCTCACTTTGCTGGGAGTCACCGCAATCAGGTGGGTGCCAAACTGGGAGAAGCTATCGAGCATATAGACGCGTATCCCTTCCCCGATGGAGGTAAGTAAAGCAACAGCAGAAATCCCTATGGCAATTCCCAGTGCTGTCAGGGTGGTGCGCAAACGGCTGGTTGTGACCGCTAGAATTACCCATTTGAGCCAATCGCGAATCTGCATTATTTTGCCGTGAGTGCGATAACGGGTTCAAGTTTAGCTGCGCGATTTGCCGGTAGATAAGCAAAAACAGCAGAAGTAAGGAATGCAACCCCCAGTGCACTTAAAATTGCCCAATAGGGAGTATAAAAAGGGATGTCAGGGAAAAATTTGGTTCCGGCAAAAATGAGTGTTTCGCCGATGATAACTCCGCCAACGGCACCAATCAGTGCTAGCAATAACGCCTCCGTTAAAAACAACATGCGTATTTGTCCGGCTGGGGCACCTATTGCTTTAAGAAGACCAATTTCGCTGGTGCGCTGATTGACGGAAATCAGGGTAATGTTCATGATGAGTATGCCCGCCACCAATAAACTGATCGAAGCAATGCCGACAATGGCGAATGTCAGCATTAATAACAGATCGTTAAAAGTGCTGATCATTGCGTCGGGTCGAACCAGAGTGACATCAAGCTCGCCCTGATGTCGGTCTCGCATGATGTTGATTAATTGTTTTTCCACTTGCGCTAATGACGCGTTGGCTTTGATTTTAAAGAAAACCCGAAATAGCGCCTCGGTATCGAACAATGACTGTGCCGACGCCACGGGAATAAAAACGGCATCACTGAGATCCATTCCAAAGGCGTCGCCGCGCCCTTCGGTTAAACCGATAATCCGGCAGCGCCGGTCACTGACCCTTAGCCACTGACCTACCGCCGGTAAATTGCCGAAGAGTTCAGTTTTAATCGTTTCTCCGATGATACAAATATTTTTTGCCTGTTCCATGGGGATATCCGGTAAGGATTTTCCGCGCTTCATCTTAATGCCGCGAATGGAGAAAAAAGCGGCGGTCGTTCCCACCGTGACAGCTTCGCGGGAACGAGACTCATAGGAAATGGGGGCAGAGCCAACCACTAAGGGTGCTATCTGATCCACGCCTCTGGCCAGACGCGCCATTGTTTGTGTGTCCTCCAGGGTGATATTGCGAGCGGCGGATCCGGTGACCGGAGGCATGCCTCCAGTGGTTTCCTTCCTTCCGGGAAACATGATCAAGGTATCAGTCCCTAAGAAGGAAAACTGTCCTAACACATAACCGCGGGCACCTTCGCCCAGTCCAGTAAGCGTGAGCACGGCGGCGACGCCAATCGCCATGGAAACCAGCGTCATGGCGCTGCGAAAACGATGTCGACCAAGGGTTTGGCCAGTGAACAGAATAATATCTAATAGTCTCATTTGGAAAAGGGTTTACCGACTAATATCCTCTGCAATCTTCCCATCCACCATTTTGATACGGCGCTGAGCTCGTTTGCCTAAGCTCAGGTCATGTGTAACGACTAACAGTGTGATGCCCTGTTGATTCAGTTGTTCTAAGACCTCGATGACCTCGGCGCCTGATTTTGAGTCCAGATTGCCCGTTGGCTCATCCGCGAGCAGGATGCTGGGGCTCATCAATATCGCACGACCGATGGCGACACGCTGGCGCTGGCCGCCAGACAGCTGCTTCGGTAGATGATGTGCTCGATCAGTTAGCCCTAACTTCGCCAGCACCTGTTCCACTGCCACTTCCCGCTGCTTGGGCGGCACGCCGGCAAGCACCATAGGCAAAGCAATATTTTCACGAGCATTGAGTCGTCCAATCAGATGGTAGGACTGAAACACAAAACCAATTTTATCCCGTCGGAAATGAGCTCTTTGCTCTTCATCTAATACCGACGTATTGATGCCGTCAATTATGTATTCGCCATTATCCGGACGGTCGAGTAGCCCAATCGCATTGAGTAGGGTGGACTTGCCGGACCCGGAGGGCCCCATGACCGAGATGTATTCACCCTGTTCTATGCGAAGATTAACCTGATTAAGCGCTCGAACGGCTTGGTCACCGAGATAAAATGTACGGCAGATGTTGCGTAATTCAATCATCTTTTGGTTTAACTCTGGCACCGGCTTTTACTCCCGGCGTGTCGAGTGACAGCACAATACGATCCCCCAAATTCAGCCCCTCAAGAACCTCCGTATATGACCAGTTGCTGATACCTGCTTTAAAACTACGCAGTTCTAATTTGTCGGAGTCCGATGGATAAAGGAGTACCTGATTGTCTTCTAGTACGGCCTCTGTTGGTACCCGGAGTACTTGATCACGAGATTGTAGAATAACGCTAATATCTGCACTGTAACCAACCAGTAAGGAAATATCATCCGGCGCGGGAGTAAATTGAATATCCACATCCACGGTTCTTGCTTGTTTTTCCAAGTCCACCACATAGGGGGCAATGCGGGTTAATTTACCTTGAAAAATCCGCTCACCAAACGCATCTAACTTGATTTCGGCAGGCTGTCCTATCCGTAGCGGCATTGCGTCTACCTCATCAATGGGCGCTGTTACATAAAGGCAGCTCGTGTTAATCAGATCTACCGCCGGAGGGGTGGCAACCCCCGGAGGTGAAGGCGTGACATATTCACCAACTTCACCATTTATTTCAGCGATTACCCCGTTAAAGGGTGCTTTTAACTGAGTGAGTTCGAGTAAGGCTTGTTGTAATTCAAGGGCTGCTTGCGCGACATCTTTTTCTGCTTGTGAGGCTAAACAGGTTAATTCGCTAACCTCTGCTTTGGTAAGGGCATTATCTGCCTTATCAACAGAGGCAAGATTGCGTGTAACCAAGGATTGCAGTCGGTTGGACTCACGTCGGTCAAATTTTGCGTTGAGGCACGTCTGTTTCTCCTTGAGTTCTACGGACTTTAAGGTTGCCGCTGCCTGATGGGTACGGGCGCGCTGGTCTTTATTCCAGAGCTCAAGTAGAACCTGATCTGTGCTAACAAGATCTCCTTCATCGACATAAAGCTTAGCGACCCGACCACCTATCGGCATTGACAGTTTCGATCTTTGGCATGCTTTAACGGTACCGGCACGGGTATTGGAAATCGTTGATTGCACCAGCCCCTGCGCAATGGTTGTCAGCGCAACCTCAGGCATCTCTTCTTTTGTACTGACCCAAACCAATAGGCCAACAGATACAAGGAGAATAACCAGAACAATGATTTTTTTCATAGACAGTTTCCTTTGTGCGCACAATATACCATGACAGGAATTGAATGAAAGATGATTGGTTGGAATACAGGAACCAAGTGAAGATTCACTGGGGTAAATAGTTGTCCGGAGGGTAGTAATGTGGTCTGAAAGGATGCACCGATCCCTGTAGTTGCTATAAAATAATCGCTTTGAAAACCGATCAGCAGGGACGCTATGACTAAATTACCTTTTTTCCTTTTTTTTATTTTTATCTCCCCTCTTCTGGCAGCAGACATTTATCAATGGCGTGATGGGAAAGGACAGATGCATTATAGTGATCAGCCAAATGCCAAAGCTAAAGTACTACTGATTGACCCAGGAATCCCTAGTATTGAAGAGAAAATTCAGCACCAACAAGTTCAGAAAGAGATTTCAATCACAGTTAAAAATCAAAGTGCTGACCGCAGGCAGCATGAAAAAACGGTGAGGACACAACAACTAAAAATCGAGCGCGCTCAATCAAAAAAACAAGCCAGTTGCGATAAAACGAAAGAGCGTTTGGTGCAGGAGCAAATTCGTTGGAAATACCAGCGGAGAAAGGGGTACAAAGAACAACAAAAAGTACGCCACAAAGAAAAAATAGAGCAGTTAAAAAGTCAGGTCGAAAAGGTTTGTGGGGGGTAAAAAAAGCTGGGGGGTAACTTACGTCGCCCCCCAGACAGAACAGGGATTGATGGATATCAACCTGTATTACTTTGTTAGCCAAAGACAACAAATTGATAAGCGTACCTTAGCGTATTGGCAGATGATCAGCATTGATTTGAATCAATATTATTGGTAATGGTAAGCGTGCCCAGTACCACCTTATTTTTCGCTGGTTGATGAATAATCCGACAGGCCCTAATGGATCAGGTTAAGTGAGGTGGGCTATTACTTTTTGTATTTGGCGGGGTTTTCAGCAATAGAGGGGCTGATTTGCCCGGCCTTGGGGAGTGTATCACCGAAGGCTATCCAGAGTTTATGTTCAGGGTAAGCGTTTCCTAACGCCTCAATTTCTTCGTGACGTATCTTTGCTTTCCCGGATAAAACATTAGCCCAGCGGCTGTAGCCTATATGGGTTTTCAGAGCCAAGTCATCGACTTTAAGGCCCTTTGATTTCATGAGTGCTTTTATCCGATCCAGAATCATAAGAGTAAATAGTACTTGTAAATAAAGATTGTATTATCTATATTTAGGCCTGCTTGCCACGAGTGAACCGATTATAGCACTTATGTATTAGTGAGTAGCAATATGCACAAGGAATCGCCGGATAATCTTTTTTCGCCAGTGCTCCAGAACAAACAGGGTGTAAGCTTTTCTGCCTTACCGCCTTTATTATCGCGTGAGTTGTTTGCTGCGTTTACTGGTGCCTCCATGGATACGGTGCGTGGCTGGGCGCAAACAAATACCATCCCCACGGTAAAGGTTGGTCGTCAACGGCTGATCAACCTGGAAGAACTAATCAAGGATTTACGGAATGGAAAAAAGACTTTCCAGCAGGGTGACTATGGTGAAAAATCATAAAGTCACGATCGCAAAGTTAAACCTATTGGCTCAGGAGTACCTTGCCCAACCTAGTACAAGAAAACGTACAAGACTAGAGCGGCAGATGTCCGAGTATGCCAATGCTAACCCTTCGGTCGACCTTAAACAATTAATGAGGCTCAGACTTTATCTCTTCCAGAAAAGTAAAGATCTGGACGAAACGTTGCAATTTTAATGCTGAACTAAATAATCTGGCATCGAATAACTACGTAAATAATGGGCAAAATCATTTAGTGCTTTAATTTGACTGGCTTCTGCTTGTTGGCACCAGGATTGTAAGTCTTGCGCCATTTCATTCATATTCTGCGTGCTTTTCTGCCAAATGGCTTGTAACTCCTTACGCATCTCATAAATATGCGCTAAGGTCGGGTGTTGCGCCCAGAGATATTCTAGATCGACGTATGGGGTATTTATCCTATTATCCAGTCGCATCATTTGCTCATGACAAATAACTTTTTTTGCGCGGTTCAACATTTTTCTCCCGGTTTTATTGGCCTTTGATTTC
>JAIPFG010000066.1 GCA_021736745.1 Pseudomonadales bacterium | reverse complement strand
TTCGCGGCTGCGCCGGAATGCTGTCCCATTTTGCAGACTAGTATGATAGGCCTGTCTTTGTATTTTTCCAACTCCGCCAAACGAGTTGAGAGACTGGTGTAAGGCACATTCAGCGCATCAACGATATGCCCGTTGTTGAATTCAGACTGAGCCCGCAAATCCAGCACTACCGCCTTTTCTCTATTAATTAATTTGGTTGCCTCATGGGTTGAAACACTTTGGCCACCCCGTTTATTTTCAGTGAACACAAAAGCGGCCAGTAACACGACTAGTGCAGTAACTAACAGCAAATGATTGCCAACAAATTCAAATACCTGCTCCAACTTCTGACTCCATTAAAAAATTGATGCGAAAGTATACACTGCAATCCCTGCTGACTAAACAACCCTTACCAATTTATTGACCCCATATCATTTCATGAATAGCACTAAAGAAATGGTATCCTCATAAAGATTGCTTTGGGGGCCCGATAGCCATTACGAGCCGTTCAAGTTAGAATCAGGCCTTCTGTGCTAACGCACCCAGTTATTAGTAGCAACCGCATTACCATCAAACCAATTTACCATTAGACAAAGAGATAGATAGCCAGCATGACAATCGCACCAAAACCCATTGCACTCATCATACTCGACGGCTGGGGCCATAGTGATACATCTGACTCCAACGCGATCGAGGCCGCACATACACCTGTGTGGGATCGACTCTGGCACGACGCACCGCACACACTGATCTCCGCCTCTGGGTTGGATGTTGGTCTACCTGCCGACCAGATGGGTAACTCTGAAGTCGGGCACATGGTGATGGGAGCAGGGCGCATCGTCTATCAAAACTATACGCGTATCACAAAAGCCATTGACGACGGTGAGTTTTTCACCAATCCGGCGCTTTGCTCTGCCGTCGACAAAGCCGTCAGCGGCGACCATGCCGTCCATATTTTTGGCCTGTTATCACCGGGCGGGGTGCACAGCCACGAAGATCATATTCACGCAATGGTGGATCTTGCCACACAAAGAGGCGCTAACAAGGTTTATGTCCACGCTTTTCTCGATGGCAGAGACACGCCACCACGCAGCGCCAAATCATCCTTAGAACGCACCCAGGCTAAACTGGATAAGCTGGAATGTGGCCGAATTGCTTCTATCATCGGCCGCTACTTTGCGATGGATCGTGATAATCGATGGGATCGTATTGAGCAGGCCTACAACATGCTGACACTAGGTACAGCGGAATTCCACGCCACCTCCGCTATCGCGGCATTGGAGAATGCCTATGCTCGTGGCGAAAACGATGAATTCGTTAAGGCCACACTGATCATCGGCACTGACGAACAACCGATTAAGGTCGAAGATGGCGATGCTATTATCTGTATGAACTTCCGCGCCGATCGTGCCCGCGAAATCACCCGCGCTTTTGTCGACGATGAATTTGATGGCTTTGAGCGTAAAACCAGACCTTGCTTGGTTGACTACGTCATGCTGACCGAATACGCCGCAACAATCGAAACCAGTTGTGCCTTCCCACCTGACACCCTCGAAAATGCTATCGGCGAATATTTGTCCAAGCTCGATAAGCGTCAGTTACGTATCGCCGAAACCGAAAAGTACGCACATGTCACCTTTTTCTTTAGTGGCGGACAGGAACAGGAGTATGTGGGAGAAGATCGTATTCTTATCCCTTCGCCACAGGTAGCAACCTACGATTTAAAACCGGAAATGAGTGCGCCGGAAGTCACCGACAAATTAGTTGAGGCGATCGAACAGAGCGATTATGACTTAATTGTCTGCAATTTTGCTAATGGCGACATGGTAGGGCATACCGGCAACTTTACGGCAGCGGTACAAGCCGTTGAAGCCGTCGATCATTGCCTTGGCCGCATCCTTAATGCCTTGCAAAAGGTCGGAGGCGAATGCCTGATTACGGCCGACCACGGCAATGTCGAACAAATGAATGATATCGATTCGGGTCAGCCCCATACCGCCCACACCTGTGAACTGGTTCCTCTGGTCTATGTCACTCAACGAGACTGCATGATGGAAAAACGTGAGGGCGGCTTGGCTGATATCGCCCCTACCCTGCTCTACTTGATGGGACTTGAGCAGCCGGATGAAATGACCGGCGAGTCGATGGTTCGGTTCTTGTAGTCTATTAAACGAACACTCCACTGTGGCGACCCTTCGACACTTTTATTTCATCAGCCTGGTCAGTTGCCTGCTTTTTTTTGCGGGCAACAGCTGTATACAGGCCGCCACTGATAAGAAAGCTACCGAACAACAGCTTAAAATACTTAAGCAAAGTATTACCGATTTACAATCCTGGCTCGATAGTGCAAAAGATCAGCAAAGCCAACTACAAAAGGAACTAAGACAATCGGAAACGGCTATAGGTGACATTCTTGGTAAAATTGGCAGTGTCTCTAAAAACATTCAGCAGTCGCAGGATAGACTCAAACAACTAGAAAGCAAACGTCAACAGTTGGCTGCATCCAAGCAACAACAAGAGGGTCAACTCGCAGCACAAATCCGTGCCGCCCATCGGATCGGCCGGCAGGAATACCTCAAGGTGCTACTCAACCAGGAACAGCCTGACCGGGTTGCCCGGGCATTAACCTATTATGGTTATTTTAATCGCGCGCGCACACAACAAATTGAAGAGTACCGGGAAACACTCAAGCAAATACAGGAAACTGAGACCACCATTGATCGGGAAAATCAAGGATTGGAACAAGAGAAACAACAGCTTGAAAAAAAACGCACCGAGCTGACAACAAGCAAACAGAAACGTCAACAGGTACTACACCAACTGGCAGGTAATATTCAGAGTAAAGATCAGGAACTGGCCAAATTATTAGCTGACCGTAAACGATTGGAGGATCTATTACAGGCCGTCGAGAAGTCCTTTTCCCAATTGAAAATGCCGGATTCAACAACCCCTATTACTCAACTCAAAGGACATTTACCCTGGCCCGCGCAGGGTAAAATTGTACGTCACTTCGGTAGCAAAGACACACCATCCAGCACTCGCTGGAACGGCGTGCTAATCTCTGCCACCGAAGGTACCGAGGTAACAGCCATCCATCATGGCAGAGTCGTCTTTGCCGATTGGTTACGTGGTTTCGGTCTACTGATCATTATCGATCATGGTAATGGTTATATGAGCCTCTATGGTCACAATCAAACCCTTTACCAGGAAACGGGAGATTGGGTTAACACCAACCAGGTAATCGCAAGCGTTGGGGATAGCGGGGGTCGCAAAAACGCTGGGCTTTATTTTGAAATCCGCTACAAAGGTCAGCCTCAGAACCCACAACTATGGATTTTAGCGAAAAAATAAATGATCCCTTGCCCTCCAATGTGTTAAAGAGGATTAATCCTCTCGGGCATAAATTTTTGACCACCTCTTTCTGCCACTTCGGAATCAGCCAATCGTTTCAAAAGGCTTCGGATCGCCAACCCTGGCTTACTGGCTTGGATCTGGGTATAAAACTCACAACGGTGGCGGCACTGTCTCAATGGGACTACGCCAAGCTTAATCTGCCATCCTTGAATGAACTCTTTGCGCTGTATTTATAAGCCATCTCTCTCAGAGGCGAGGGTGGCGTGCATAAATTAAATGACTCCATCAAATCCCTTGGGTAATATAACGCCATTTCCTCATCCATTTAAGGCAACCGCTTGCTATGCTTCTATTCGTCCGCCCCTTAATATTTGCCGGTATCGGGACATTTATTTTATCGTTCGCCACTGCCGCACCTGCTGACGACAAGTTAGTCGCCAATGGCGAAAATATATCAGCAGATTTGCAGGAAACTCTGTTACCGCTGGAAGATTTGCGTACCTTTACTGATATATTCGACCGTATCAAAAAAGCTTACGTCGAACCCGTCGATGATAAAACCTTACTTGAGAATGCTATTCGAGGAATGCTTGAGGGATTGGACCCACACTCGGTTTATCTGGAAAAAGAAGCCTTTGACGATCTTCAGGAAAATACCAAGGGCGAGTTTGGCGGACTCGGGCTTGAGGTGGAAATGGAGAACGGTTTCGTCAAGGTAGTTTCCCCGATTGATGATACCCCAGCGATTAAAGCCGGCATACAATCCCAGGATTTGATTCTAAAAATCGATGACGCTCCGGTCAAAGGAATGACGCTACAGGAAGCCGTCGGCCTTATGCGCGGCGAACCCGGCACAAAGATAACACTCACCATCGCCCGTGAAGGCGAAACCAAACCTTTGGTTTTAACCCTCACACGCGACCTGATTAAAGTAGCCAGTATTAAGAGCAGGTCTCTGGAAGAGGGCTTTGGCTATATCAGAATCACGCAATTTCAAGTAACCACCGGCGACGATTTGGTGAAAGCCATTAAAAAATTACACAAAGAAAATAGTCCGTTAAAAGGTTTAGTCTTGGATCTTAGAAATAATCCGGGAGGCGTTTTAAATGCAGCGGTTGAAGTCAGCGATGCCTTCCTCAATGACGGATTGATCGTTTACACCAAAGGGCGCTTACCCAATTCCGAATTGCGTTATAGTGCTACTCCGGACGACCCCAGCCAGCAAGTCCCCCTAGTGGTTCTGATCAATGGCGGCTCGGCATCGGCTTCCGAAATTGTCGCCGGTGCACTACAGGATCACCACCGTGCCGTGATCATGGGCACCGAAAGTTTCGGCAAAGGATCGGTTCAGACAGTGCTGCCACTGAACAACGAACGTGCATTGAAATTGACGACAGCACGCTATTATACGCCTAACGGGCGCTCCATTCAGGCAGAGGGTATTACGCCCGATATCAATATCGAAAACGCCAAAGTTACTTCATTAACGACCGGATCACTGCGCTTTAAGGAAGCCGACCTGAAGGGCCACCTCGAACATATCGGCGACGAAAAAATAAAACCGAACAAGAGTTCGTCAGCTAAACCGAATGGTCATGAAATGGATCTGGCGGAAACTGATTTCCAGTTACATGAAGCATTAAATCTATTAAAGGGAATTTATATTATTCAACGTGCACAACCATAACCCCTCAGCAATGAAGGGTCTCAGTATTCGTTGGCTATGGCTCTTAGTGCTTTATAACCCTCTTTGCGCCATTGCTGATTCCACTGAGCAAGCAGCGGTCACGATCATTATCGATGACTTAGGTTATAACCTTCACCAAGGATTGCGTGCGGTGGCATTACCTGGGCCAGTCACTTTTGCCGTACTGCCTTTCAGCCCTCACAGCAAAAATCTTGCCCAGATTGCCCATGAAAGAGGCAAAGAAGTCATGCTGCATATGCCGATGGATAATGACCACGGCCCCTCGCCAGGCCCAGGAATGCTGACGGCCACGCAAGACCACAACCTCTTTCAGCAACAGTTGGAGCAAGCCATTCAGTCGGTCCCCCACTTACAGGGCATTAATAATCATATGGGGAGCAGTCTGACCCAGAATGCCCGTCGTATGCGCTGGGTAATGGAGAGCATTAAGGATCATTCATTATATTTTATTGACAGCCGCACCAGTCCGCTCTCAGTTGCGGGTGCGACCGCCCGACTCCAGCAGATACCCAGCCTGGACAGGGATGTTTTTCTTGATCATGATCCTGCTCCGGCAGCCATCGACAAACAATTTAAACGCCTCATCTCATTAGCAAAAAAACAAGGCAGTGCCGTTGCTATAGGGCACCCTTACCCCAGCACATTGGGTTATCTGGAGAATGTCATTCCAAAACTGGATGCGATGGGTATTCGTCTCGTTTCCCCATCAGGGATGTTAATGTTGAACCAGGCAAAAACCAGAAGTACCAAACCAAAATTCGATAAACTCTTCGTTACGGCATCCCTGCCCGCAAACCATTCTCACTGTGCTATCACTGAACAACTAGCACAAAGAATAGTAACCTGTTAGCTTTTAAACTACTGATGAATATTATTTTTCCTGAAATTAAGCGCCCACTAATGCCCCATATCTCCCGCATGCTTCAGGATCTGGGATAGCGTCAACTCATATAGCGAGAAGCAGTTCCCAACGATTAACGCCGTTCTGTTATTTTATCAACGCTCAAAGCTAAGCCCTTTTTGAGCAAATCGCCCCTATCTCAAAGGGTGCATTATCTATACATCACAACCAGTTTGGCTTTAGCAAACCGGAGCTGCTATAGGCGTTGCCGGACGGCCTCATCGAAAAGATCCGTGGGGGAAGAACAATCCCCGATAAAATAACTCGCTATTATCAAACTTAAATAATACCCAGGAGTCCTAGTAACTGTTTACGAAAAACCTTCAAATAAACCAGATCCACCCATCAATTTATCTATTTTCTGCTATGCTAAACAAACAGTTTAATATCGATACTTGGAGAGTTAAAAAATGAACAAATTCAGAGCTTGCTTTGTTTTTACTATCTTAGCCAGCCTTACTGCCTGTACTACCAATCCCTATACCAATGAGCGCCAAGCCAGTAAAGCTGCGATCTATGGTGGTGGTGCGGCTGTTCTCTGCGGCTTAGTAGGGGCAGCAGAATCCAGCAAACATGCTCGTAATGCGGCACTAGGTTGCGGCCTGGTCGGTGCTGGCGTCGGCGCATACATGGATGTGCAGGAAGCAAAACTCCGCGAACAATTGGCCGGGACCGGTGTGAGCATTTCTCGCGAAGGGGATAACATTCGATTAATTATGCCGGGGAATGTTACCTTTGAGACTGACAAATATTATGTCAAAAGCAGTTTTTATTCAGTGTTAAACTCCGTCGGTACTGTGCTGGCTAAATATCACGACACCACCCTAAGAGTTACCGGACACACGGATAGCACAGGCACTATAGACTACAACCAAGACTTATCGGAAAAACGCGCCCGCAGTGTCGCTGATTACCTGGCTAGCCAAGGTGTAGCTCGCGAACGCCTCTATGTTGAAGGGGTGGGGCCTTCCCAGCCTATCGCTGATAATGAAAGCAACGCTGGTCGCGCTCAGAATCGTCGGGTTGAACTCTATATTTTACCCAAGGTTTAACAACCGCGTGGGTTTGAGCGGATAACACGTGTCGTTCCGAATAACATCATTTCGTTCAATTCTGTTAACGCTCTTTTTATTTCTAGTAACAGGCTGTTCCGTAAATCCGAAACAGCCTGTCAGCCTTGGCAGCCCACCATCCGAATCAAAAAATTTTAGTTATATTGTTCAAAAAGGCGATACCTTATTTTCGATCGCCCAGAAATTTTCCGTGAAATTAGCAATACTCCAATACGAGAATAATTTATCCGACCCCAATCAATTAGCCATTGGAATGCGATTGATTATCCCCAACCTAACCACCAGCATATCACCCCATCGAATGAGCACCTCGGAGTCATTTATTTGGCCAATTGCGACGCTAGACATTAGCTCCACATTCGGAGCACGAAATAATCGACATAAAGGGATAGATTTACGCGCACCGCGTGGTACTGAAATTTACGCGGCTGCGGATGGCAGAGTTCATTTTGTCGGGAAACAAAAGGGTTATGGTAAAGTTGTTATACTCGAGCACCCTCATCAGCTAAGAACACTGTACGCCCATAATGACCGCAATCTTGTTCACAGTGGCCAGAAGGTCAAGCGAGGCGCCGCGATTGGCACCGTAGGTGACAGCGGTAATGCCACCGGATACCACCTGCATTTTGAATTAATTCAAGCGGGTAAACGATTAAACCCACTACACTACATCAAGCCCCACCAGTTTGTCGGCGCTCTTTGACACCAGGTCGGGCTATTCTGCCTTAACAATAATTTTGTCTGGATCATCGCTGTGTTCGAGCAGAATTTTCCGCACCCGTTCCTGCCAAAGTTCTCCAAATTCCCGGGCTTCCTCTTTATTGGCTTGTCCATTGACGCAATTACCCAGCAAGTCACGCATTCTGGGCGCCGCAGGAACACTTTCTAATTTTGATGAGACAATGACCGCCGCTCCGGTATCCAATCTTTGAAAACGAATCTCTCCTTCTATGTCGGCATTAAAGAAGAGCAAATTACGGCGATCAAAGCGTCCACCGATACCTTTGAAGCCGGTGTCATGCGTCGCTCCGGTAATCAGACTAACGATATTGGCTATCACGCCACAAACCCCAGCAAGTTTGTCCTGCTGGAAAGCCACTGTTACTGCGCCCCGTTCAGGTAAGCCGTCAGGATAAAGCACAGCCAAGGCTTTCGCCGTCATCAAATAGGCCGAAGCCACCGTTGGACAGGAATGTCCGGCAGTTTTAACCGCGTCAACATAGGCATACTCAATAATGCCCTTTTCGGCAGCACCGAGAAATTCGGCGAGTGGATCATAAACCTTAATAGTTCGTACTTGCTCATAAAACTTAGGGTATGCCATAACGTTTTTTACCTAGCCGTCATACGATTAATAAAGATCTCTCATTTCGATGCCTTTTGCGGTCATAAAGTCCTTAGCTTCCTGCACAGTATATTCCCCAAAATGAATAATACTGGCTGCCAACACTGCATCTGCTTTCCCCTTCAGGACACCCTCTGCAAGATGCTCAAGATTGCCAACCCCACCCGAAGCAATGACAGGTACCGTGACGGCATCACTAATACCCCGGGTTAGCTCCAAATCAAAACCGATTTTAGTGCCATCACGGTCCATACTGGTTAAAAGTATTTCACCAGCACCCAGGTTCACCATTTTTTTTGCCCACTCAATTGCATCCAGGCCGGTTTTTTTTCGACCGCCATGAGTAAATATTTCCCAGCGATTAGGCTCTCCGGGCAGACTTACTTTTTTCGCATCAATCGCCACAACGATACATTGTGATCCAAATTTTTCTGCCGCTTCCCTTACCAGCTCTGGATTATTTACCGCTGCAGTATTAATCGTCACCTTATCCGCACCAGCATTGAGCATACGCCGTATATCCTCCAGCGCTCTAATGCCTCCGCCCACGGTCAATGGAATAAAGACCTGGCTGGCAATTTCCTCCACCACATGCACCATGGTATCTCTATCTTCATGGCTGGCAGTGATATCTAAAAAGGTGATTTCATCAGCACCCTGCTCATCATAGCGCTTCGCTATTTCAACGGGATCACCCGCATCACGGATTTCAACAAACTTAACACCCTTAACGACGCGTCCGTTGTCCACATCCAAACAAGGAATAATACGCTTTGCTAATGCCATGCCAGTTTACCTCGAGTGATTGATCTGTTGCGCCCAAACATTAACGTTGCTTGACCAACTCGTCACACAGCTGCTGTGCTTCACGTAAATCCAACGTTCCTTCGTAGATTGCACGTCCGGTAATTGCGCCGCAAATGCCAGCAGCGGCAACCTGTGCTAACGCACGAACATCCTCAAGATCAGTGACACCGCCTGAGGCAATCACCTCAATACCGCAGGCGTTGGCCAGCCGTGCCGTCGCGTCAACATTCACCCCTTGCATCATCCCGTCACGGCTGATATCCGTATAAACAATAGCGCTAACGCCCGCATCTTTAAATTTCCGAGCAAGGTCGATCACATCAATCTGCGAAACCTCAGCCCAACCATCGGTTGCGACTTTTCCATCCTTTGCATCCAAGCCAACGATAATATGCCCCGGAAACTCGGCGCAGGCATCAAAAACAAATTGGGGGTCCTTTGCGGCCTTAGTGCCAATAATTACAAACTCAACACCCGCATAAAGATAGGCTCGAATCGTATCCAGTGAACGAATCCCACCGCCTATTTGAATAGACAAGTCAGGATAGGCTGAAGCGATTGCACGTACAATGTCACCATTGATCGGCTCCCCGGCAAAGGCCCCATTAAGATCGACCAAGTGCAATCTTCGAGCGCCAGCTTCAACCCATTTTGTCGCCATTGCCACCGGGTCATCCGAAAACACAGTCGAATCCTCCATTAAACCCTGGCGCAGACGCACGCACTGACCATCCTTCAAATCAATTGCCGGAATAACAAGCATTAACTCTCTCCATCCCAATACACAAAATTCTTCAACAGCTGCAAGCCTGCCTTCTGGCTTTTTTCCGGGTGAAACTGCACGGCAAATAAGTTCTTACTGTAAAGCGCTGCAGCAAAAGGCACACCGTAGGTACACTCACCGGCAACCTGTTCTGCCCTTTCCGCTTCGACATAGTAACTATGAACAAAATAAAAACGGGCATTGTCCGGAATATCTTGCCAAAGAGGGTGCCTAATCGACTGCTTAACACGGTTCCAGCCCATATGTGGCACCTTTAGCTTTTCCCCGCTTTCATCCGTTAGTGAATGTCCAAAAAAACGTACTTTCCCGGGAAACAGCCCCAGGCAATCAACACCCTCATTTTCTTCACTAAAGTCCATCAGGGCTTGTATACCCACACAGATTGCCAGAACCGGCTTTTCCTTGACGGATTCACGTACCAGCTGATCAAAACCCAAGCGACGAATTTCACCCATGCAGTCTCTGATGGCACCAACACCCGGCAAAAGGATACGATCAGTCGCCCGAATCACATCCGGGTCTGAGCTGACAATCACTTCAGCGCCACCAGCAACATGCTCGAGTGCCTTAGCCGCCGAGTGCAGGTTACCCATACCATAATCAATAATGCCAATACGGCCAGTTGCCATATTTCGTCAATCCTCAATGATTTAATCGAACCCGCCACTCAATAAGCGGGCAAAGAATGGGGCCTTACAAGGACCCCTTTGTTGAAGGCATCATGCCCATCATCCGAGGGTCTAACTCCAACGCCATACGCATAGCGCGGCCAAAGGCCTTAAACAGAGTTTCGGCCTGGTGGTGAGCATTATGGCCTCGTAAATTATCAACATGCAGAGTGACCAAAGCATGATTCACAAAACCCTGGAAAAACTCATAGAAAAGATCCACATCAAAACCACCCACCGTTGACCGGACAAAAGGGACATCATATTCAACACCGGGGCGTCCGGAAAAATCAATCACGACACGAGACAATGCCTCGTCCAGGGGCACATAGGCATGGCCATATCGACGAATACCCTTTTTATCGCCCACGGCTTTTAACACGGCCTGACCCAGTGTAATCCCGATATCCTCAACCGTGTGATGAGCATCTATTTCTAGATCCCCTTGGGCTTCGATACTGATATCGATCATTCCGTGACGCGCCACCTGATCTAACATGTGATCCAGAAAGGGTAAACCGGTATTAAAATGACCCTCACCATTACCATCCAGATTCACCGATACCTTGATTTGTGTTTCCAGGGTATTACGTTTCACGCTGGCTTTACGTTCAGCCATGCTTAAGCACTCCAGTATTGATTCGCGGCCATTATAAGGCCTGTAAGAGGGTACGGGAACCAGTTGAGCATGAATTAGCCGCTGCAATAGGTAAATTAGTAAAATAAGCCTCTACTAAATAAGGGGTAGCTCAAACCTAACAATTATTTTGCACTGCAAAATAATTGTTGACTTATTTTCTCGGCAAGCCTAATATTTAAGCTGCTATTTTGCAACGCGGAATAACAATTCAGGAGGACATCATGAACAATTTCCAAGATCAACTCGGCAAACTGCTTAACCTTGAACAACTTCAGGAATCAGTCAAGGACTTCTATGATCCTGACACTCTGATGAGTAAGATTCAGGTAAATGTCAAACTCGCATCAAAATTGATTGAAGCGAATACTTCAGCGGCAAGCGATGCGGTCATTATGCAGTCGGTAAAATTACGTGATGGTGTTGAGACTGCCCTCAAGCAAGCCGATACCTTGATTTGTGTTTCCAGGGTATTACGTTTCACGCTGGCTTTACGTTCAGCCATGCTTAAGCACTCCAGTATTGATTCGCGGCCATTATAAG
>JAIPFG010000065.1 GCA_021736745.1 Pseudomonadales bacterium | reverse complement strand
CTATTTTGACCAATCGGAACAGATAAAAACGAAAATTTGGCTAAGCGCAGAACCCGGCCAAACGGCTGCCGGTTTGTTATTACAGGCAATGCCATCGTCGAGCAAGATCTTTGACGAGGATGCTTGGCCTCGGATCTGTACGCTAACGGAGACTCTCACGGATAATGAACTCAGAGAGTTACAGAACGTGGGGCTTATTTACCGTCTTTACCATGAGGAAGCTGTGAACCTCTACCCCCCTTCTCCCGTTTCCTTCCGATGTAGCTGTAACAGGGAACGCACGATCAATGCCTTAATCGCTTTAGGCCAGGATGAATTAGAGGATATATTTCTGGAACAACAGAAACTAGAGGTAAAATGCGAGTTCTGTAATGAAACCTATTACTTTGATTATGAGGATCTGGAACCCTATATGCTGGAACTGGATATTACGGAAATAACAAGTGATTTATCACCGTCACGAACGTTGCATTAAAGCTCAAAAATTCATCAGATGTTGCGCAATTAGTAATATGAATACTTACTATCATTCTAAATTTTGTAATTAGTCGATTTTCTGCTTAGCTTCTCGACTTTTTTTTGTCATAATTACGCGCCCAAAAACTGTTCGGTCGACGGATTAACAAAACGTCGGCGTATTTAGCCGGGGCTTATCGTAATACCGGCTTTTTTAGGCGGCATGTGCCGCAGGAAATTAAAATGAATAATGCCGCTGAAAAACAGCAATTGAGCACCAGTTATATTGACCTCAGTACTGCTGAATTAGTTGAGTTAGCCGTTCGTCGAGGTGAAGGAAATCTCGCAGACAATGGATCGTTGGTTGTGAATACCGGCAAGCGAACTGGACGTTCGCCTATGGACCGCTTTATCGTACAAGAACCCAGTACTGAAAACGA
The DNA here is from genome assembly GCA_021736745.1 of Pseudomonadales bacterium. Classification (GTDB taxonomy): domain Bacteria; phylum Pseudomonadota; class Gammaproteobacteria; order Pseudomonadales; family IMCC2047; genus JAJFKB01. The sequence continues at coordinate 11,154 of JAIPFG010000065.1, read as the reverse complement.
GATTCACTGGGGGCCTATCAATCGGCCCTTCCCCGTCGATAAATTCGATGCGCTTTGGGAGCGCGCTGAAGATTACCTTCACGGAAAGGAATCTTTTGTTTCTCACCTGCATGTGGGAGCCGACCCGGAACACTATATACCCGTTACCGTCGCCACCGAAACCGCTTGGCACAACCTGTTCGGCAAAACCCTTTTTGTCCGTCCGGAAAAGTTCAATCCACGTGATAAAGGCCAGTGGCAGATTATTAACATACCGCATTTTGTGTGCGATCCCGAGCGCGACGGCACCAATAGTGACGGAGCTGTCATTATTAATTTTGCTAAGCGAAGAGTATTGCTGGCAGGTATGCAGTACGCCGGCGAAATGAAAAAAGCCATGTTTTCGGTACAAAACTTTTTACTTCCTGAGAAAGATGTTTTACCGATGCACTGCTCAGCCAATACCGATGGCGGTGGCGATGTCACACTCTTTTTTGGATTATCCGGCACCGGCAAAACTACCCTTAGCGCCGACCCTAGTCGTTATCTGATCGGCGATGATGAGCATGGCTGGGGCAAAAGCACAGTATTCAATATCGAAGGTGGCTGCTATGCCAAGTGTATCGATCTGAGCAAAAAGAATGAACCTGTTATTTGGGACGCTATTAAGTTTGGTGCCATTGTCGAAAATGTCGTTATTGATGAACAGACACGTATTCCCGATTACAGCGACGCAACGCTGACGCAGAACACACGTGCCGCTTATCCACGCGAACATATTGAACTACGCGTAGAAGCAAACTTAGCGGGAGAACCCAACGCCATTATTTTCCTAACCTGCGATCTTACCGGTGTACTGCCTCCGGTTTCCATTCTCTCCAAGGAAGCAGCCGCTTATCATTTCCTGAGCGGTTATACTGCATTGGTAGGCTCTACAGAAATGGGCTCGACAGCTGGAATTAAATCTACCTTCTCAACCTGCTTCGGCGCACCCTTTTTCCCACGTCCACCGGGTGAATACGCGGAGCTGCTGATCAAGCGGTTAGAAGATTTCGGCAGCCAGGTTTATCTGGTTAACACCGGCTGGACTGGTGGCGCCTATGGTCAGGGCGGGGAACGTTTCAGTATTCCAACGACACGTGCGGTAATTGCTGCCATTCAAAGCGGCAAATTACGCGACGCCGAGACTACGCACATTGAGCCGCTGAATCTCGATATTCCCGTACAAGTGCCCGGGGTTGATTCAACGCTGCTCAATCCGCGAAACACTTGGAAGGATACCGCCGCCTTCGATCAACAAGCCCGGGAATTAGCCACCAAATTTGTTGAAAACTTTAACAAGTTTGATGTGTCGGATAGCATTATTCAGGCTGGACCAAAAGCTTAAACCTGTATTGAACGTCGATTAACTCAAATGGACGGATGACGGGGCTTCAGCTGACGCCCCGTTTTTATTCTGATGAAGATTCCCCTTATTCCTCCACTGGAGTGTAAATTTGGCAACCATATTTGAGCAGCGCCTTGACCTCGTCTCCACTACGGAATACCACTCACAATTCTCACAGATTAACCGTGGTATTGAAAAAGAGGGGCTACGTACAACCGCGCAGGGTGGCTTAGCACAAACACCCCACCCGCTAAAACTTGGCTCCGCTTTAACCCATCCCTGTATTACCACCGACTATTCAGAGGCATTGCTAGAATTCATTACACCGGTTTTTACCACCCCGGAGAAAACCATTGACTATCTATCCGATATTCACCGTTACTGCTACAGCCAACTGAACCAGGAGTTTATCTGGGCCACCAGCATGCCTTGTTTTTTAGGAGGCGAAGAAGCAATCCCGATTGCTCGTTACGGCAGCTCAAATATCGGAATGCTAAAACACGTCTATCGAATCGGGCTAGCACACCGCTATGGCAAAATGATGCAAACCATCGCCGGGATTCATTATAACTTTTCCTTACCGGAAACCTTTTGGGCTCATTTCCAGCAGAGTCTGAAAGAGAATGATGATTTACAGACATTTCAAACGGATCAATATTTCGCCCTGATCAGGAATTTTCGCCGTTATTCCTGGCTTATCCTTTATTTGTTTGGCGCTTCGCCAGCACTGTGCCCTTCTTTTCTTCAGGGCCGCAACCATCGTTTAGAAAACCTCACTGGCAACACCCTTTATGCTCCCTACGGGACATCGTTGCGGATGGGGGATCTGGGTTATCAAAATAATGCCCAGCAGCACCTGCATGTTTGTTATAACTCACTCGATGATTATGTCTCTACGCTCGGACAAGCAATTCACACACCGCACGCTGATTACGAAAGAATTGGCGTCAAAGGCAACGGTCAATACCGTCAGCTCAACACGAACGTATTACAGATAGAAAACGAATATTACAGTGATATCCGCCCCAAGCGAGTGACACCTTCCGGACAAAAACCATTACATGAATTGTCGGAAAATGGCGTTCAGTATATTGAGGTGCGCAACATTGATATCAATCCTTTTTTACCGGCCGGGATCGATAGCACCCAAGCGCGCTTTCTGGACTGTTTCCTTCTCTATTGCTTGCTTGAAGAAAGCCCTTACGCCAGTGATGAAGAATGTTTGTCGTTAAACCATAACAAATCCTTAGTCATCAATCGGGGGCGAGAACCCGATCTCATGCTAAACCGATGGAATAACAAACCACAAAAACTGACCGAGTGGGGCAACGAATTATTTGGAAAACTGTCCGCCATTGCCGCTGTAATGGATCATTCGGTGGCTGACAACTCCTTTTCCTCGGCGGTCGCACAGCAGCATAAAAAGCTGACAAATCCAGACGCAACACCTTCCGCCAGGATTATTAAGACACTCCAAGACCAGAATATTTCTTTTTTTGAATTTGCTTTACAGCAAACAAAAGTGCATGGGGAATATTTTAAAGCACATCCTCTTCCCGCCTCAGAATCGGATGGTTTCCAGAAAATGGCACAGGATTCGCACAAACAACAAAGCGAAATTGAGGCGAGTGACAACCTCAGCTTTGACGAATACCTCCGTCAATACATGGCCTCCTGACAATCATCTATTCGCTTTAGCGACCGCTTGCACGCAAATACTGCACATTAAACGCATTGATGCGAAAGGCCTTGTCTGGAATTCTTGGCAACAACTGCAATGTGGTGCAATGCTCCGCCTGCAAATCAATCATAGAGACCACTTCCGCAATAGCGCCCTGCCAGTCCAGATTATTAGGGTGGTGATAGCGGGAATCCGATATCCCGGCGATGCTTAATTTCCATAAACGGTCGGCACGATCATATATTTTAATCAAAGCAGGGCTTGCGGTTTGAACATCCACGTAAAAGGTTCGTCGCGACAGCGGATGATTTGGATTAAGGGGAACCGCATCCAGCACATAAGCCTTACGCAACTGCCAAGTTACGTTCGGGAAACAATTTCCCTGCCCCCCGAAGTCAACAAGCTCAAAATTATCTTCCTCTATGGCCTCACCCGTAAAGGGTAATTCTGTATGCCGGTAAAATGGCAGAAGCAGCCATTTCACGCCCTGGTAATGCCACTCCATATCCATAATCCGCCCATTAAAACCGAGAAAATCCTCGATCATAATATCACTGCCTAAAAACGCATCTGTAGTCTGCCCACTCGCCAAGCGACGTACCCGACGCTGTGAAGCATGGTACATCCAAACCTGCTCCTTACGGGTATCATCCTCCTGGCGATGAATCAACAATTGCGTATTGGCTATATCCGGCGGCTTGTTCACCCGCAAATAAAGCGCATTATAAATTTCCGCTGGGTTTTGCGGTAGATCCGGTTTTGGCTCAGTGGTATGACGGTGTTTGAAACGCATCATTCTGCCGTACATTGCCAAATTTCTTTCTATCTTGCCTGTGCGCAAATCTCGATATTGCCAATAGAATTTTTCAACTTCATTTTCATCAGGCGCATAGGCATAACGCATATTCCACGCAATTTTCTCCCCTGCACGAGGATCAATTTCCAGGATTTCTGGGAATGGGCGGCCGGCAATATAGTGATTAAGTTCACCAGGTTGTTCCCCCAGTGAAACATTTTCAGCATATTGATTGGTCGCTGCTACATAGTCCGGATGAACCGGAAAGCTGGCGGACTCGCCTATTTTTATCTTTAATTTATCCTCCGCAATGAGTTTCGCCAGAAGCGGTTCAACGAAGGCCTTATATTGGGACAAATTATTCATATCAATCTGAACGCCAGGCAATGGCAAGTCAGATGCTGCCATGGCAACCTGATGGGAGAAACTTTGCGACACTGTATCGACATTAGCCATTACCGATCCGCTAACGAAGAACAGCGATAATCCAGACAACACGGATAAGTAAAGGGCTACCCTGCAGGACTGGCGCAAAAGTTTAGATAGAGATAATAACGACATAATAGCTCCCCAAAGAATCCAAAAAAGGCTAACGGCTTCCTAATAAGAACGCAATGAATAACAAGAAGAAAGATGCGCGTAATCAATACACCACTAGCAAAGCCAAACCCCCAGCCTAATAATTAAGCATTTTTTTCAAAAGAAAAAGCTTATCTTGCGAGCTATTACAAATAGTTATCTACACATTTCCAGCAAAAAACAAACGGCGCGCCCAAGATGAGTCGAGGCAATACGACGCCAGGCGGAACAATACCAAAATCAAAAACAGATCAATTAGCGTTGCACAAAAAAGCTGCTGAAAAGCACATCCTCAATGAGTGCAGAGCCTTCTTCAACCTTCATAACTGACTGAAGTTTTGAAAGCGCCTGCATTCGAATTTGCTCCTTCCCCTCCATCGTACCAACGGTTTCTTCGGTTTGCTGACTCAGCACCAAAATAAGCGCATGGCGCAGAGATGGCATATGATACCTGACCAAACGATAGGCATCTTGGGTGTCCACACGCAAGGACACTTCGGCCTTAATATACTTGAGTGGACCCGGGCCACCATAATTCGTGACGAGGGCGGGATTAAGGTCAATGTAACGCACACCATCAGCCTCTTCTGTAGCCTCCTCCTGCGCCGTTAACGGAAAACTGATAAACTGCGCCAGCAGCACAAGAATAAACCACCTTGATTTCATTACACCTGCTCTCCTTTTTTGATCCAAATGTTTCAATTTGTGAGTCTGCTCCTATAATAGTGCCTCTAGAATCCTGTGACTAAGGAACCTGATAAAAAGATATCGACATAACGACACGAAGCTACCTTGATTTTCAAATGATCCGCTACTGAGCGGGTTATTCAATAAATCCGATGGCTCCCTAAGTATAGAACGCTAATTAACACGGGCAAATAAATACATGACAGTCCTCACTGCTCCACGCCAACTCAACCTAATAGCCTTCCTTTTTTGCACCACGTTGATTTTAACGGCCTTCTATTTTCAATACATAATGGGGCTTGAGCCCTGCCCACTGTGCATGGCACAGCGTATTGCCTTTTATGCGAGCGGCATTATTTTTCTCATCGCCGCCATTCATAACCCGACACCTCTGGGACAGCGCATTTATGCGAGTTTAACCTTATTTTTTAGCCTTGGCGGTATGGCTTTGGCGAGTCGCCAACTTTGGTTGCAAAGCCTGCCGGAAGACCAGGTACCCGCCTGTGGCCCAGGGCTTGAATACATGATGGAAGTACTGCCTTGGGCGGAAATAGTCAGTGTTATGCTGCGTGGCACAGGTGACTGTGCCAAAGTCCAATGGACTTTCCTAAGCCTGAGCATACCCGGCTGGACTTTTATCGCATTTCTCAGTCTTGTTATTATTAGCCTGATGCTGTTTAAACGACGATCCATATAAAGTGATCGTCCAAATATTATTTAACAACCCACTAAAGCGGCGGCCACTACAAGGGGGTCTCCAGCCTCGCGCTATCCTTTTACTGGTTTTGTGTTTACTCATTATTGGTTGTGATGAAGCCCGCCCACCCAAGAAAAGTTGGGAAAATGCAGTACAGGGTCTGTATACCGCTGCGCTGTCCAACGAAGGGGATTTTGCTATCATCGGCTCTATCAATCATGGCGCCAGCCTTTGGGATATGCGCCGGGGAGAGCGTCTTTTTAACTGGAATCATACTAAAAATGAATATACCGGGATTGTCGCCGCAGCGATATCTCCAGATACCAACTATGCCGCTACTGCCACGCATCGCACCATCGTCCTCTGGGAACTGAATAGCGGGAAACCAATCTGGTTTTGGACGGCTCCCGGAAACATTTTGAGCTTAGCGCTAACACCCAATGGCAACTTTGCCTTACTTGGGCTGGATAATCACACAGCCGTATTATTTGATATCAAAAACGGCGGCGTGAAACGTATTTTTCATCACAATGGCAAAGTACGAAGTGTCACCCTGAGCCAGGATGCCAAGTTGGCACTTACCGGCTCAGATGATCGCTCTGCAAAACTTTGGGATTTGGAGTCAGGAGAAAAGTTACATCAATGGACTCACGAAAACCAACTGACCACTACCGCATTATCTCCATCCGGAAAATATGCCTTTACCGCTGCTCAGGCCGATAAGGCCGTGATATGGAATACAAAAAATGGGGCTCCCGTAAAAGAGATGCCTATCAAAAAAGGGCCTTATATTGCAGGCTCCACTTATACCTCCGCCAGATTTTCACAAGATGAACAACAGTTGCTCACGGGTACTAACAGTCAGTTAGTACAACTCTGGGATATCGGAAGTGGTCAGGAAATGAAACGCTGGAAAGTCACCAAGAAAGACAAATGGAAACCCACCTCCGCCACGCTACTCGCGGTTAGCTTTAGTCGCACAGGAGGACTTTATTATGCCATCGCCTCCAACGGCTTAAGCTACGAATTAGAGTGAAATCGCCTTCTGTTTTTTACTCAATCGTTGGCCCCGATAAAAAATACCTTATTGTCCTTTTCTCCCAGGACTAAATCGATTAATCGTTCAACTTCTGTTGACCACTGGAGAATATCCACGGATAACGATGCCAAATAGGTTTCAAAATTTACCCTAGCCAGCTCACGTGCTACACGATTATCCTCCGACATACTATGCGCTAACCGTAACAGAAGTTTCTGTTCAATCCTTTCCACCTCCAGCTCAGTTTGTTTCATTGTCAGATATAATTTTGGTTGCCCCACGCTCATCCCTATCCGCTTCATACCGTATCGTGCATTTCGTAATGGGGTTAGTACCTGTTCATGGCATTGCCGCAAGGCTTCACTTTGGTTCAAAGGCTCCATTTCCAACAATCGTCCACGCTCAGCCAACCACAGGCAAAAAAGAAGCCGATTGACACTTAACCCGGCCTTATCTTGCAATGTCAGGCAGATACCGGCCACACCGGGCGTGGCATAGTGATGAAGTGAAAAATTCCAAAAAGGATTTTGTTCGGAGGAAACACCCATTTAAAACTCTCTTATTAAGATTTTCATGAAAAGATGTCAGCGGCTCTTTATCTGGTAAAACAACCTTCCAAGAAATGCCGGTTAGGCTGTCGGATAATATTCTTCAGGAATCCATTCCACCCAATGGTCAGGGTCCTCTAGACGGCACTCTTGTATGCCTAGCATTCGCTCCCGAATAACTAACGAAAGCTTACCATCAGGGTATTTTACCTGATATTCGGTGCCATCATATTCACCCAACGCGCTAATGGGCGCAAGTATCGCGCCTGTGCCGCAACAGAAAAGCTCACTACAATCTGATGACTGGATCTGCCGAATCAGTTCGTCGATATTTAAGGGTTGCTGATGCACCCTCACCCCCATACTTTGGGCTAAGTGAATAATTGAATCTCTGGTAACGCCCTCTAACAGGGAGCCAGTGAGAGCGGGTGTGTAAAGCTCTCCTTTGATGACTGCGAAAAAATTCATCACGGAAAGTTCTTCAATATTTTTTTTATTTACCGGGTCCAGCCAGAGCGACTGATGATACCCCAACGCCATGGCGCGCTGCCTCGAGGCGAAACTGGCCGCATAATTTCCACCCGTCTTGGCCGCCCCCGTGCCACCGATAGCGGCGCGGGTGTCATTTCGCTCGATTAAAACCTTCATCGTACCCGCGTGGATTGATTCTGAAGGACTGGCAATGACCATATAAACAAACTGGTTTGCGCCGGTCACTTCCAAACTGGGTTCTGTCGCAAACATAAAGGGACGCAAATACAGTGACTGGCCAGACGCGGCTGGAATTATCGCTTCACTATAGGCTGTCACTAAATAAACACCCTCCATGAAGAGTTGCTGCGGAATCTCCGGCATTGCCATGCGTTTGGCGGACCGATTGAACCGCTGCCAATTCCGCTCTGGTCGAAACAGATTCGCCCGTGCCTGATCAACCCGGTAAGCTTTCATCCCCTCAAAAATTTCCTGCCCATAATGCAATACTTTCGCACTCGGCTGAATCTGTATCGGGCGATTAGCCTCTAATACGCCTTCCCCCCACATGCCATCCATATAGCTCACGGAATACATCACCGGTCCGGGCGATAGACCAAAACCTAACTTTTCCGGCATTTCATAATTATGCAGGGCTTCATGAACATTTTCATGAATTGTATAACTCGTCATCGAATGAGTAATTCCTAATAAACAAGATTGATGGGAACCAGGAAAAGGCCACGAAAGCCCCCCTTCGGCACGCTGAACGTTTGTCATCTCCTTGTAACAATGCGCTGCTCTAATGTAACATCGCCAAGCACTGAGGAAAACCAGGAAATCATGGTTAACAAAACGATTCTTATCGTCGATGATGAAGCCTCCATTCGGGATATGGTCGCTATGACGCTCGAGCTCAATGGCTTCAACTGTTTACAAGCCCCAGATGCCATGACGGCTCACTCCCTTATTGTCGATCAACGCCCGGATTTGGTCTTATTGGACTGGATGATGCCCGGAACCAGTGGAATCGAGTTATCCCGACGCCTGCGTCGTGACAATGCCACCAAAGAAATTCCTATCATTATGATTACCGCCAAGGGCGAAGAGAGCAATAAAATTGAAGGACTGGAAACGGGCGCGGACGATTATGTCACCAAGCCTTTTTCCACCAAAGAACTTATGGCCCGGATTCGGGCAGTATTACGTCGCTTTCAAGGCGATACGGACGCACAAATTGTTTACGAAGGCCTACAACTTGATACTCAGGCGCACCGCATTAGCGCTAATGGGATCCCGGTTAAATTAGGCCCAACGGAATACCGTCTTTTACAATTTTTTATGTCCCATCCTGACCGCGTGTACACGCGGGAACAGTTGCTGGATCTCGTTTGGGGGGGCAATGTCTACATCGACGACCGTACCGTAGATGTTCATATTAGACGTTTACGCAAGGCGTTGACTGAATTTGGCTACCACCAATATATTCAAACCGTTCGCGGCACGGGCTATCGCTTCTCATCCAACTTATGCTAGAAAGTGTTCCAGAGAGCAAACTATTCCTTTTTTAAGTCCACTTTCTGGTACATGAGCAGGTAGAATACGTCCTGAGCAATCTCATGAGTTTTAACAACCTGCAACCGGATAGATACCTTTGTGAATTTTAACCCCACCACAGAGTTGCGACATCTTGCCATTTTGCTACTGGGCAGTCTCTTTCTTGGCTGGTTGCTCAATGCGGTCAGCCTTGTCGTCGCGATAACATTAGGTGGTTATATTTTCTGGAATCTTCGACAACTCTTTCGTCTCTACGACTGGCTCAAAAATACCAGCCCGACTGACCCTCCCAATAGTCATGGTCTCTGGGGCGCCGTGTTCGATGAAATCTATAAATTACAGCAACACCAATTGAAATACAGGGCACGACTGAAAAGGGTGATCAAACGTTTTAGAGACTCCACTTATGCGCTCAAAGATGGTTTTGTGATGCTTGATCGCGAAGGCAATATTGAATGGTGGAACCCGGCCGCCGAAAAACTGTTGGGGTTAGTATCGCCGGCAGATGTCAACCAGTTGATTACGAATCTAATCCGTGATCCATCCTTTAAAGACTACTTTGAGCAGGATAATTATGAAAAAGCACTGGAGCTGCCCGCCCCGATCAATGAGAAGATGACATTGCAATATCAAATCGCCTTCTTTGGCAAACAGGAGCGTTTGATTATTGTGCGCGATATCACTGATTTGAAAAAGCTGGAACAAGTGCGCACTGACTTTGTCGCCAACATGTCCCATGAATTACGTACACCCCTCACTGTGCTGAACGGCTACCTGGAAACTCTATCTGACAACAGCGATCAAATGGAGCCCATGTGGCAGCGTGCAGTGGCCAGTATGCGCCAACAAACCGAACGCATGAAGCTCTTGGTAAAAGACCTGCTTATCCTCTCAAAACTTGAAACTCGCACCACCGCCGTCAACTCAGGTTTGGTTAATGTCAACGCACTAATAAGCCGCATCCATAAAGATTTAAAGCCGATGATTGATGAAAAAAATCAGTCGCTTCTTATTCACTCAGAATCCGATGACCAACTACTCGGAAACAACGAGGAGCTCTATAGCCTGTTATCCAACCTTGTGGTCAACGCCAGCAAATATTCGCCCCCAAATAGCCGTATTGAGATTAAATGGGGCACGAATACAACAGGTGGGACCCTGTCCGTCAAAGACAATGGGATAGGGATTGATCGCAAGGATATCCCCCGACTCACAGAGCGCTTTTATCGTGCCGACAAAGGAAGAAGTGGCGACAGTGGAGGCACCGGCTTGGGGCTGGCGATCGCCAAGCATATTCTGATTAACCATGATGGCCGCCTGGAAATCGAAAGCACTCTCGGTAGCGGTAGCCTCTTTACCTGTAAATTCCCCTTTCACCGCTTGCAGACACCGCCACAGACTGCGGCAATCTCATAGTACTAACTGAACGAAAGAAGTTTTTATTTGCCTCTGAGCATCCGCAGCAGGGTACGATCTTTATTGATAAAGTGATGCTTCAGCCCCGCTAAAGCGTGAAGTGTAATCCCCAATACCAGCACAATACCAGTAATTTCATGGGCTTCATGCATGGCATCCCCAAAGCCTTCATTTTCACTAACAAAGACCGGCAAATTAAATAACCCAAAGAACGAAACATCATAACCGGCAAATTGCGTCATCAATACCCCGAAAACCGGTTGCGCAAACAACAGCACATAGAAAATGAGGTGCATGAGGTGACCAAGTTTATTTTC
>JAIPFG010000064.1 GCA_021736745.1 Pseudomonadales bacterium | reverse complement strand
AGAAAAAGTCATAGAACAAGGTGGCACAGGCACCCGTGCGCAAGTGCCCTATTTTAGAGTAGGGGGTAAAACCGGAACGGTACATAAACTAAGTGAAGGTGGGTATCAGCAAGATAAATATCTTGCGGTATTTGCTGGCATCGCGCCGGTAAGTGATCCCCGTTTGGTGGCGGTTGTTCTGATTGACGAGCCCCGTGGTAATGAGTATTACGGAGGCGAAGTTGCTGCGCCAGTATTTGCCCGTGTAATGGCAGGGGCTTTGCGTCTGTTGAATGTATCCCCGGATCAAATGCCTTCTAACGATCAATCTTTAGTGCTGTCTAAACAAGGGTTGTCGTCCAGGCTGAACACGAAAGCAGTGACAGCCGACAGGCGGAAAAGTTAAAGATTATGAACGTCCAAACCGCCCACTCACTCCGAGAAATCTCCCTGACAGAACTATTGTCCGGTTTTGAAGCAGCCCCTCTGCCAGAGAACTTCACCTTGTCTGACTTAAAGCTGGACAGTCGCCAAATCCATAGAGGCGATTTGTTTGTAGCGCTAAAGGGACAGCATGAAGATGGCGTGCGCTATATCGATAATGCGATAAAGCGTGGCGCTGTGGCGGTGCTGGTTGATGCGGATGCCATGGCTGAAGTGACTGGTTGTGCGGTTCCGCTGGTTGGAGTGAAAGATCTGCGAGGGAATCTTGGCAAAATAGCGGATCGTTTTTTTGATAAGCCTTCAAAGAAGATCGAAGTCATTGGGGTCACCGGTACCAATGGTAAAACCTCCTGTTGCCAATTTATTGCCAAGGCGCTGACATCTCTGGGTATTGACTGTGGGTTGATAGGGACACTTGGTTACGGATTAGTGGGTGCATTAAATAAGACGGAAAACACAACACCGGACGCTATCACCATGCAGCGGATTTTAGCGCAGATGGTTGAAGAAAAACTAAATGCCGTTGCTTTGGAGGTTTCGTCGCATGGGATGGATCAGGGGCGGTTGAACGGTATTCGCTTTGATACAGCAGTGTTTACTAACCTGAGCCGTGATCACCTGGATTACCACGGTAATATGGAAGCTTATGCCGAGTGTAAAAGGCAGTTCTTTAAGATGCCAGGAATCAAGCACGCTATCGTCAACCTGGATGATGCCTTTGGCCGTCAGCTGGTGGACGAATTACCTGAGTCGATAGCCCTTATCAGTTACTCAATGGAAAGTCGGGATTCAGCGATCAGCATGTCAAACCTCGAATGTTCAGCTCTGGGCATGAGAGCCACTTTGTGCACGCCTTGGGGTGAGGGAATATTGGTCAGTTCGTTGTTAGGGCGCTTCAATTTATCAAATTTACTAGCGGTGATCGGTGTGCTTTGTGTGCAGGGGGTGTCTCTTCCCCGTGCGTTGGAAGCAGTCAAAAATTTGAGCGGAGCGCCCGGGCGGATGGAACGTTTTGGTGGAACTGGGCTGCCTGTTGTGATTGTAGATTATGCCCACACCCCCGATGCTTTGGAGCGAGTGCTGACCAGCTTACGTGAAATTTGCGCTGGCGACATCTGGTGCGTTTTCGGCTGCGGCGGAGAGCGTGATCAGGGTAAGCGGGCATTGATGGGAGAAATTGCGGAAAGGCTAGCGGATCAGTTGGTGTTAACCAATGACAATCCCCGAAGTGAAAATCCAAAACAAATTATTGATGATATTCGAACAGGAATGCGAAAACCCGCACAGGCCATTCTTGAAATGAATCGTGCACAGGCTATTCAAATGGCGATTGATAATGCAAAGGCGGCGGATTTGGTCCTGGTGGCGGGTAAAGGACATGAACAATGGCAGGAAATAAAAGGAGCCCGTCTTGCCTTTAGTGATGCGGAGCAGGTAAAGCAAGCGCTTAATATCAAACGGGCAGCGATACAAGGGTCGCGGACACAATGATTGGAAGGTTAACACTCAAACAGATCGGATCTCGGCTTGGTGGACAATTGAGCCAAGGTGACGTCAGCTTTTCTCGGCTGAGCATCGATACGCGTATCTTACAAGCAGGTGATCTGTTTCTGGCGATAAGCGGCGCCAATTTTAACGGCCATTGTTTTATCGATCAGGCTGAGGCAAAGGGTGCGATCGGCCTGCTGGTGAGCGAATCAACGGAAAGCCAACTCCCACAATTACGTGTAGAGGAGACTCGAGAAGCGTTAGGGCAAATCGGGGCAATGAATCGTGAGGCTTTTGCGGGAAAGGTGTTAGCGATAACCGGAAGTGCCGGAAAGACAACGGTAAAGGAAATGGCCGCCGCGATTTTGCGTCAATGCGGTTCGGTGTTGGCGACAAAAGGAAATTTAAATAATGAAATCGGAGTGCCCTTAACACTACTGGAAATCTCTGATGAACATCAATTTGCGGTGATGGAGCTTGGCGCCAGTTCTGTAGGTGAAATTGCCTATACGGCAGGGTTGGTAAAACCGGATGTGGCGATCATTACCAACGCCGCTGAGGCGCATATTGAAGGTTTCGGCAGTTTGAATAACGTTATTCAGGCAAAAGGTGAAATTATTGATGGCCTCAATGAGCAGGGAGTAGCCGTAATTAATAGTGATGATCTCAACGCCTATAAATGGATTCAGCGAGCCGGCAAACGTAGACACCTGACATTTAGTTTGGATGAAGCGGTCGGGGCGGATTTTTATGCCTGTCATTATATGGGTGACGAGAAAGGGGCTTACACTTTTGATCTTGTGACGCCCAAGGGGGCGGTGACTATTAAACTGAATCACTTAGGTAAGCATAGTGTTGCGAATGCTTTGGCAGCAGCAGCAGGTGCTATGCAGCTGGGAGCCAATCTGGCCCAAGTTAAAGCTGGACTAGAGCAAACTCAATCCGTTTCCGGAAGATTAACTCGACTTGCTGGAATACAGGGGGCGGAAGTTATTGATGATACCTATAACGCCAACCCTGAGTCCGTGCGCGCCGCTGTGGATGTGCTGTGTCAGTGTGCCGGACGAAAGATTTTGGTGTTAGGTGATATGGCGGAGCTGGGTGATCAAGCACTTCATGCGCATATTGAATCGGGCCGCTATGCCTTCGAAAAAGGGATTGATCAATTTTTGACAATTGGAAATTTGAGTGCGCATGCAGCGCGCGCGTTTGGGAACCGTGGCATGACATTCACCACCAAACAGCAATTGGTGGAGGCTTTAGCCAAAATCATGAATAAAAATACAACCGTATTGGTTAAGGGATCACGCAGTGCACAGATGGAAGAGGTTGTAACGGCCATTACCGGGGGAGGACAATAATGCTATTAAGTCTGGCCGAATATCTGTCGCAATACGAACGCTTTTTTGCTGTCTTTCAATACCTTACGTTACGTGGCATTTTGGGTGTGATGACGGCATTGGCGATCTCTTTAATGGTGGGCCCGGTTATGATCAGACGCCTGAGCCATTATCAGATCGGCCAGGCGGTGCGCGACGATGGACCGCAATCACATTTAAGTAAGGTCGGTACACCCACCATGGGGGGCGCATTGATCCTGGTGGCTATTCTTATCAGTACCTTACTCTGGGCTGACTTAAGGAGCCGCTATGTCTGGACGGTGTTAGGTGTCACCCTGATATTTGGTGCCGTCGGTTGGGTGGATGATTATCGCAAGGTTGTAGAAAAAAATTCACGAGGTTTGCCGGCACGTTGGAAATATTTCTGGCAATCCGTTGGTGGTCTCAGTGCGGCTCTATTCCTCTATTTTACGGCGGTGAGCCCGTTGGAGACGGTGCTGATCGTACCCTTTTTTAAAGATGTCGCGCTTCAACTTGGTCTGTTTTATATCGTTCTGAGTTATTTTGTTGTGGTCGGCACCAGCAATGCGGTCAATCTCACCGATGGACTTGATGGTCTTGCGATTATGCCGACCGTTATGGTTGGTGCGGCGCTGGGAATTTTTGCTTACCTCAGCGGTAATGTCCAGTTTTCAAATTATCTGCATATACCCTATTTGCCGGGTGCGGGTGAATTGGTGGTGTTCTGCGCCTCTATCGTTGGGGCAGGTTTAGGTTTTCTCTGGTTTAACACTTATCCGGCCCAGGTGTTCATGGGTGATGTCGGCGCACTTGCCTTGGGGGCGGCGCTGGGGATTGTCGCTGTGATAGTGCGTCAGGAGATTGTGTTGTTCATCATGGGTGGCATTTTTGTCATGGAAACCGTGTCGGTGATTTTGCAAGTGGCCTCGTTCAAGTTAACAGGGAAACGTATTTTCCGGATGGCGCCAATCCATCACCATTTTGAGTTGAAGGGCTGGCCGGAGCCCAGAGTGATCGTGAGATTTTGGATTATTACACTGTTTTTGGTGCTGGTAGGGCTTTCCACCCTGAAACTAAGATAGCCGATGAGATGATTGAATAGGTGAGCAGGAATATAGCGCAAGCAATGAACGCCAAGTGTCCGACAACGATAGTGATTGGGTTGGGGAAAACCGGGTATTCCTGTGCACGCTTTCTATCCGCTCGGGGTGTTGATTTTATGCTTGCGGACACGCGTGAACGGCCACCTTATTTGCAAAGGATACAACAAGAACAGCCGGATAGATTGGTACAGTTAGGCCCCTTGGACGCCGCCTTATTAAGGCAAGCAGAGGAGTTGATTCTGAGTCCCGGGATTGCGTTAACCCACCCAGCTATTGCTGAAGCCATGGCAGCTGGTGTGCGAGTTCGTAGTGATATCGATTTGTTCTGTGAGGTGACGACCGCACCGATCCTGGCGATTACAGGCTCCAATGCGAAAAGCACCGTGACAACCCTGGTGGGGCTGATGGCTCAACGTGCGGGTAAAAAAGTGGGTGTGGGGGGTAATTTGGGGGTGCCTGTGTTGGCGCTGGCGGAACAAATTGAGCAACAGGATGCAGACCCCTATGACCTGTTTGTATTGGAGCTGTCCAGTTTTCAGTTGGAAATCACCGAGCAATTGAGGGCACAGGTGGCGACGATTCTAAATCTTAGTCCGGACCATATGGATCGATACCCCAGTTATGAGGCCTATCAATGCGCCAAACAGCGTATTTTCCGTGGCTGTTCGCAGGTAGTGGTAAATATCGATGATCCGCAAACCCATAGGCTGTTACCGGCGAATGTGCAGGTGACTCGATTTGGCTTGGCTGATCCTGAACCGGGTGAATTTGGCGTTATTGGCCAAGGAGCTGAGGCTTATCTCGCCTTTGGTAAGAATAAACTGGTATCAATTGCCGAGTTGAAAATAAAGGGTGCCCATAATGTCAGCAATGCCTTGGCCGCCTTGGCGATGGGTTATGCCATCGGTTTGCCTATGGACGATATGCTGGCCGCTCTGCGGAAGTTTGAAGGGCTGCCTCATCGTTGTCAGTGGGTACGCCAACGGCATCAAGTGAATTATTACAATGACTCAAAAGGGACCAATGTTGGTGCTACGCTGGCGGCGATAGAAGGTCTTGGTGCGGCTGAGGCTGGGAAAATTGTGCTGATCGCCGGGGGTGAAGGTAAGGGGGCTGATTTTAGTGCTTTGGTAGAACCCATAGAGCGTTATTGTCGTGCGGTGGTGCTGATTGGATGTGATGCGGACAAAATTGCCCAGATATTGGCACCTATCCGCTCAGAAAACTTGTCAGTTTGGCATGCAGAGACGATGTCGGAAGCGGTAGAAAAAGCTGCGGCAGCTGCTCTGCCGGGCGACTTGGTGCTGCTTTCACCCGCCTGTGCCAGTTTTGATATGTTTGATCATTTTGAGGCGAGGGGCGACGCCTTTATTGAAGCGGTGAGAATGTTGTGATCACTTCCCTTGTGAGCCAAATATTACCGCCTCGGGGGCATTTGCAACCACGTTTGGATCGGCCTCTGGTCATCGTGGCTGGTTTGCTCATGGCGATAGGTGTCGTGGTGGTTGGCTCTGCATCAACTGAAGTGGCGCAGGCAAATTACGGTAATCCCTTTTATCACTTGATACGACACACGGTGTATTTGAGTTTAGCGTTAAGCATGGGCGGTTTAACTTTCCTGGTGCCTATTAGTATCTGGGAGCGGTTAGGATGGGTGTTGCTGCTTGTATCTCTATTATTGCTGGTGTTGGTTCTGCTACCAGGTGTGGGTCGTGAGGTGAATGGCAGTATGCGCTGGTTAAAAATTGGCCCGATCGGTATGCAGGCGTCGGAAATCGTCAAACTATTTCTGCTGATTTATCTGGCGGGGTATTTAGTCCGTCGGTTACAGGAAGTAAGAAGCCAATGGTCGGGTTTTATTAAGCCGATGTCAGTGATGATGGTTGCTATTGTGTTATTGCTGCTGGAACCGGATTTTGGCTCAGTCGTGGTCTTGATGACAGCGGCACTCGGGATGATGTTTTTAGGTGGCGTGAGGCTAATTCAGTTTCTCGTACTGATCAGTGTGAGTTTGGTGGCGATGGCGCTGGTGGCCGTGTCTCAGCCCTACCGCATGCAGCGGCTCATTACTTTTATGGATCCCTGGGCTGAGGAAAACGTTTTTGCCAGTGGTTACCAATTGACCCAGGCATTAATCGCTTTTGGGCGCGGTGAATGGCTCGGTGTTGGGTTGGGTAACAGCGTGCAAAAACTCTTTTATCTGCCGGAAGCCCATACTGATTTTGTCTTCGCTATCTGGGCTGAGGAAATGGGATTACTGGGATCGGTGCTGGTTATTGGTCTATTTCTGATGCTGGTGTATCGCTGTCTGTCTATCGGCCACCGGGCGGAAAACGCCGGTCGGTTCTTTGCAGCCTATGTTTGCTATGGCATTGGCTTTTTACTGGCGGCGCAGGCAATGATTAATATCGGTGTAAATACCGGGCTATTGCCAACCAAAGGCTTGACCTTGCCGTTACTCAGTTATGGTGGAAGCAGCCTGATTGTTTGCGCTGTTTCAATCGCGATGGTGTTGCGGGTTGACTACGAAAGCCAACAGATACCTCCAGTCAAGGAGGGTTATCGCGCATGAAACCAGTTACCGGACAAAGAAATATCGGTAGCAAAACGATTTTAGTGATGGCTGGCGGCACCGGCGGTCACGTGTTTCCAGCGTTGGCGGTTGCTCATAAGTTGCAAAAACAGGGTTGGGCAATTGAGTGGCTTGGCACCGAACGGGGTATTGAGGCACAGGTAGTGGAGCGGGAAAACATTCCTATTACTTATATTCGAGTTGCGGGTTTACGGGGCAAGGGGCTGGTGAGCAGATTGGTGGCACCCTTCAGACTGATCGGCGCCCTGATACAGTCTTTCTCCGCCTTGAAGAAAATAAAACCTGCTTGTGTCTTGGGTATGGGTGGATTTGTTTCCGGGCCTGGCGGCTTGGCGGCCTGGATGATGCGTACACCGCTGGTCATTCATGAACAGAATGCGATTGCCGGTATGACTAATCGAATTTTATATCGCATTGCCGATGCAGTACTCGCGGCTTTCCCCGGCGCCTTTGGACGTGCAAGCTCAGGCAAGGAGAAATGTGTCGGTAACCCATTACGACAGGCAATTACAGCGTTACAAGCGCCGGCAGAAAGAATGGGACGTCGTGAAGGGCCTCTTCGTCTTTTGGTTTTGGGTGGAAGCCTGGGTGCGCAGGTCTTTAATCAAAGAGTGCCGCAAGCCCTCGCGTTGATGGCCGAAGAACGGCGCCCGGAGGTTTGGCATCAGAGCGGAAAGAACAACAGCATTCCGACGTTGGCGGATTATCAGAAGGCAAATATCACAGCACGTGTGGATGATTTTATCCAGGATATGGATGCAGCATACGCCTGGGCTGATTTGATTGTTTGCCGGGCCGGCGCATTGACGGTTTCTGAAGTTGCCTGTGTCGGCCTGGCTTCAATTTTAGTGCCTTACCCACACGCAGTGGATGATCATCAAACGGCGAATGCACGATTTTTAGAAAGTGCTGGCGCAACATTGATTATCCCCCAGTCCGAGTTTACGGCGCAGCGTTTGGCAGATGTTTTAAGTGGCCCGTTTAATTCGCGCAGTCAGTTATTGGGCATGGCGGAAAAAGCACGACAAATGGCGCAGCTTGATGCTGCGGATCAAGTAGCGAATAGTTGTTTGGAGTTGTGTCATGTCTAGTCAATCGAAAGTGGCAACCCCTTATTTTGTCGCACCGGAAATGCGCCGTATTCGGCAGATTCACTTTATTGGGATCGGGGGTGCCGGGATGAGTGGGATTGCTGAGGTTTTGCACAATCAGGGCTATCAAATTAGTGGGTCGGACTTACGCCAAAGCGCCGTTGTTTCTCGGCTACAGTCACTGGGCATGACCGTCTACATAGGTCATGCCGAACAGAATGTTAAAGAAGCTGATGTGATTGTGGTTTCCAGTGCTATTGATCAGCAGAATCCTGAGATTATCTATGCCAAGGAAAATCGCATCCCTATTGTGCCGCGTGCCGAAATGTTGGCGGAGCTCATGCGTTATCGTCATAGCATCGCCGTTGCCGGCACCCATGGCAAGACCACCACCACCAGCCTGATCGCTTCCCTGTTAGCGGAAGAAGGACTAGATCCCACTTTTGTTATCGGTGGTTTGCTGAACAGTGCCGGCACGAATGCCAAACTGGGCGGTAGCCGTTATCTAGTGGCTGAAGCAGATGAAAGCGATGCTTCTTTCTTACACCTGCAACCCATGCTCTCGGTGGTGACTAATATCGACATGGACCATATGACGACCTATGGCGGGGATTTCAATAAACTCAAAAATACTTTTATTCAGTTCTTACACAATCTGCCATTCTACGGATTAGCCGTTGTGTGTAGTGATGATCCGAATGTACGTGAAATCATGCCCTCTATTAGTCGTCCTACAGTGACCTATGGCGTTAATGAATCGGCGGATTATCGTGCGGTGGATATCGTTCACCGTAACCTTTCTATGGGTTTTACCGCTAAGCGACCGGGAGGTTTAGCGGATCTGAAGATAACCCTCAATATTCCTGGCCAGCACAACGTGCTCAATGCCCTGGCGGCGATTGCAGTAGCTACCGATGAAGGGGTTTCGGATCAGGCAATCTGTGCAGCACTTAGTAAGTTTAGCGGTGTGGGGCGACGTTTTCAGGTATATGGCGAGTTTGAAACCGGCAACGGCAAGGTGTTGATGGTTGATGACTATGGACACCATCCGCGCGAAGTAAAGGCGACGATTGATACTGCCAGAGCGAGCTGGCCGGATCGTCGACTTGTCATGATCTATCAGCCGCACCGCTATACCCGTACCCGCGATCTGTATGAGGATTTCGTCCAGGTATTATCGGAAGTGGACTTATTACTGTTAATGGAGGTGTATCCGGCGGATGAAGAACCAATTGCCGGCGCTGAAGGACGTAGTTTATGTCGCAGTCTGCGTCAGCGGGGAGCAGTAGATCCAGTCTTTGTGGAACAGGCGGATGAGGTGGCACCGATATTGGCTGATCTGTTACAGGATGGTGATGTGTTGTTAACCCAGGGGGCGGGGAATATTGGTGCATTGTCAGCCAAACTGGCAGAAATGAAATTACAACTACAGTCGGTTAAAGAGACCAAAGAATGAGCCTGAATGAGAACAATCCGATCTTTGCCCCAGTGAATCCAAAAGATTATGGGCGTGTGGCGGTGTTAATGGGCGGACGCTCCTCCGAGCGTGAAGTTTCCCTGAACGGAGGCCAGGCGGTACTGGAAGGCTTGCTTAAGGCCAGCGTCGATGCCTTTGCCTTAGAACTTGGCGCGAATAGTGATGAGAACATCATCGAATTAGTGCAGCGCCAACCCATTGATACTGTCTTTAATATGCTGCACGGAGGAGAGGGCGAAAATGGCAGTATCCCCTGTTTGTTGGAATTTTTAGGGATCCCCTATACCGGCTGCCGAATGGCCTCTTCCGCCTTAGCCATGGACAAAATGCGTTGTAAATTCATCTGGAAGGGTATGGGGTTGCCAACGGCGGATTTTGCCATGTTACAGGAAGACAGCGATTGGGGGCAGATTGTTCAGCAGCTTGGTTTGCCGCTTGTGGTTAAACCGGCGAGTGAAGGTTCCAGCATGGGGGTGACTAAAGTCGAAACGTTGGCAAAGCTGCCAGCCGCCTACCAGCAAGCGGTTAAATTTGACAGTCAAGTGATGGCGGAAAAATGGCTGTGTGGTGGTGAATACACGGTGGCTATCCTGAAGGGTCAGGCGTTACCGGTTATTCGGTTGGTAACGCAACGAGAGTTTTATGATTATCAGGCTAAGTACGTGGATGATGATACCCAGTACCTGATCCCCTGTGGCTTGTCTGCGGAGCGGGAACAGGAAATGCAGACGATTGCTCTGGAGGCATTCAATAGTTTGGGGTGTTCCGGTTGGGGTCGTGTTGATTTGATGGCCGATGAAAAGGAAAGTTTTCATCTGCTGGAGGTGAACACCGTGCCCGGAATGACGAGCCATAGTCTGGTGCCTATGTCAGCCAGGGCTGTTGGAATGGATTTCAGTCAGCTGGTTTTACACATACTCAGTACTGCCAAGGCGGCAGGAAAAACAACGAACGAAGCCTAATGAAAACAACCGAGAAGAGAGTTCTTGCGAATAAAAAGGATCAGCAACATGGAGCAACAGCCAAAGCAAAAAAGAAGACGGAGAAAAATACGACTATTCGCTGGGTCTCTGTTAATTGGCGCCGAGTGTGTGCAGTGGTTATAGGCGTGGGACTGTTATCTGGTTCGTATTGGGGGGGAACGCAGTTGCTCGATACTTTGGATCAACCATTAGAGAAAGTACAGGTTCGTGGAGAATTTGAACATCTTGATGTGGAAACGATCGTGCAACTCGTGCAAAGACGGGTTGACGCCGGGCTAGTGGCAGTGGATTTGCTGGAGGTTCAACAATGGTTATTAAAACAACCCTGGATTGCTCAGGTATCGGTACGGCGTAAGTGGCCGAATCTATTGCAAATTGATTTGGTTGAACGCTCGCCAGTAGCGCGTTGGAATCTGGACGCACTGATCACCGCAAATGGCGAGGTGTTTAAGCCAAAGGAAAATTTAGCGCGTTATCAGTTGCCACGGTTGGCGGGAGCCGATGAAAGCCGAAAGCAGGTTCTACAACAATATGGCTGGCTGGCTGAACAATTAAAGGAAGAGGGACTGGAGATCATTGAGCTGAAGAAGGAACAACGGGGTGCATGGAGCGTTAAGTTGGCAGAGGGTCCTCGCGTTGAGTTGGGTAACGGTGATCTCAGGGATAAAGTGCAGCGATTTAAAGGACTTTATAAAAAAGCTTTAAATAAACGGTTGGACGCGATTGAAAAAATTGATTTGCGCTATACCCACGGAGCAGCTGTTCAGTGGAAGGTAGGCGCACAGGAAAAAAAGGAAATTAAGCAAGTGGCAACCGGGAAGGTGTCAGCGCTTGGTGAAAAATTAAGAGTATCTAATACTCGTTCAACGGCATAACAAGAGAAGAACGCTATGACCGGAACGGCGGTTAATAACATGATAGTGGGGCTGGATATTGGTACCTCCAAGATAGTGGCCATCGTCGGTGAAATTACTCCCGACGGAGTGCTTGAAGTGGTCGGGATTGGTAGTCATCCGGCTAGGGGAATGAAAAAAGGGGTAGTGGTCAATATTGAATCAACAGTGCAATCGATACAGCGTGCGATTGAGGAAGCGGAGTTGATGGCGGGATGTCAAATTCACTCTGTCTTCGCCGGTATTGCCGGGAGTCATATAAAAAGTATGAACTCGCACGGAATCGTGGCAATCCGAGATCGTGAAGTGATGCGTGGCGATATGGATAGGGTGATTGACGCCGCACAAGCGGTAGCGATTCCAGCCGACCAAAAGGTGCTTCATATTCTGCCGCAGGAATACATTATTGATGATCAGGAAGGCGTCAAGGAACCGCTAGGCATGTCCGGTGTTAGGCTTGAAGCCAAGGTGCACTTAGTAACCTGTGCTGCCAACGCCGGGCAAAATATCGAAAAATGTGTACGCCGTTGCGGTTTAAATGTGGACGATATTATTTTAGAGCAATTAGCCTCAAGTTACTCGGTTTTGACGGATGACGAAAAAGAATTGGGCGTCTGCATGGTGGATATCGGTGGTGGGACTACGGATATCGCTGTATTTGTT
>JAIPFG010000063.1 GCA_021736745.1 Pseudomonadales bacterium | reverse complement strand
GGCATCGGCATTGCGCCAGGTGCGAATATCGGTGATAAAGTTGCTATCTTTGAAGCGACACATGGTACTGCACCGAAGTATGCCGGTCAGGATAAGGTAAATCCTGGCTCAGCCATTCTTTCCGCGGAAATGATGTTACGTTATATGGGTTGGAATGAAGCGGCGGACCTTATTATCAAAGGTACGGAAGCGGCGATCGCCGCAAAAACAGTCACTTATGACTTTGAGCGCTTAATGGAAGGCGCGACTTTGGTATCGTCCTCACAGTTCGGGCGAGAAATTATCAAGCATATGGATTAGTCTGTTTAATCTTTTGACTTCCCGGGTTCAGCGCAGCCTGAACCCGGTATCCCTCTCTTATCTTTATCATTCAACTTCTTTTCTTCCTTCGTTGTCGAATGTGCTTCAAACTTACTGTGGCTTGCTCTAAACTTGTCCTACAGAGTGGTGTCTAGTTCATTATTATGATTCCGTATTGGCAATTAAGATATTCGATTTTTTAAATGAAATTATGAGTAAATCCTTGCAGATTGAACTAACCTTAAATCAAGGCGATCAAAGAGACGATGGTAATTTGGCGCTGGAACATGCCAAACCAAAACTGAAGCAGCCATCGATGTACAAAGTGATCATGTATAACGATGATTACACGCCGATGGAGTTTGTGGTTGAGATACTTGAGACCTTTTTTAACATGGATAGGGAAAAAGCCACGCAGGTAATGCTAACCGTACATACTCAGGGAAAAGCGGTATGTGGTGTTTATACTAGGGATATTGCAGAAACGAAGGTAATACAGGTTAACCAGTTCGCTAGTGAAAGTGAACATCCCCTTTTGTGTGGAATTGATAAAGCTGACTGATTGAGGTCTCATATGTTAAGCAAAGATCTTGAAATCACCCTAAATCTGGCATTTAAGGATGCTCGCGAAAAACGGCATGAATACATGACCGTGGAGCATCTCTTATTGGCGCTACTGGACAATATTTCAGCAGTGGAAGTTTTGCGCGCCTGCGGGGCTGATCTAGCAATTTTGCGCAAGGATCTAAACGCGTTTGTCGATGCCACTACCCCTGTGGTGCCTGATGCTAAGGCCGAAGTAGAGACTCAGCCTACTTTAGGTTTTCAGCGGGTTTTGCAACGGGCAGTGTTCCATGTTCAGTCTTCCGGCAAAAAAGAAGTGACAGGCGCCAATGTGCTGGTGGCTATTTTCAGCGAGCAGGAAAGCCAGGCAGTTTTTTTATTAAAGCAGCAAAGCATTAGTCGAATTGATGTGGTGAATTATATTGCTCATGGTATTCCCAGTTCGAAGGTGGGCGAAAGTGGAGAGCACGATGAGTTGGGCCATGAGCAATTAGATTCTGATTCCGGTAGAGAAGGGCAAGATCAAAGCGCTTTAACCCAATATGCCACTAATCTTAATAAGCAAGCAAAACTAGGCCTGATTGACCCGCTAATTGGTCGTGACCATGAGGTGAGTCGAGTTGTTCAGATTTTGTCACGACGCCGTAAGAATAATCCTTTGCTGGTAGGAGAATCGGGTGTTGGTAAAACAGCCATTGCCGAGGGACTGGCGAAGCTCATTGAAGACGGGCAAGTTCCGGAAGTGATTAAGGATGGCGTTGTGTATTCCTTGGATATGGGTGCATTATTGGCTGGTACTAAGTATCGCGGGGATTTCGAGAAGCGATTTAAAGCTTTGTTGTCTGAATTGAAAAATCAACCACATGCGATTCTTTTTATTGATGAAATTCATACCATTATAGGGGCTGGGGCTGCTTCTGGGGGTGTGATGGATGCCTCTAATCTACTTAAGCCGGTGTTGAGTAACAGAGGTATTCGCTGTATCGGGTCCACTACTTACCAAGAGTACCGGGGAATCTTTGACAAGGATCGGGCATTATCACGGCGTTTCCAGAAGGTTGATATCGAAGAACCCAATGTTGAGGATACCTATAAAATATTGAAGGGACTTAAAGCACGATTTGAAGATCATCACGATGTTCGTTTTACCGATAAATCTTTACGTACTGCTGCGCAACTAGCAGATAGATATATCACTGATCGCCATATGCCGGATAAAGCCATTGATGTGATTGATGAAGCAGGTGCATTCCAGCGGTTGAAGCCGGAAGGCAAGCGTAAAAAAGTCATTGGCGTCCACGAAATTGAAAATATTGTTGCCAGTATCGCTAGGGTGCCTGCGCAAAGTGTTTCATCCTCGGATAAGAAGTTGCTAAAAACCATTGATCGCGATCTTAAAATGGTCGTATTTGGTCAGGATGATGCAATAGATGCCATCAGCACGGCGATCAAACTGTCACGTGCCGGATTAAAGGATGTTGAAAAACCAATTGGTTCTTTCCTGTTTGCTGGACCCACCGGTGTTGGTAAAACTGAATTAACCCGCCAATTAGCGAAAGTCATGGGTGTAGAGCTAATACGTTTTGATATGTCAGAATATATGGAACGACACACTGTGTCTCGCTTGATTGGTGCCCCTCCGGGGTATGTGGGTTTTGATCAAGGCGGATTGTTGACAGAGGCAATCACCAAACACCCACATTGTGTGCTGCTGTTGGATGAAATAGAAAAGGCTCACCCGGAAGTTTTTAATCTGTTATTGCAGGTTATGGATCATGGTACATTGACTGACAACAATGGACGTAAGGCTGATTTCCGTAATGTCGTTATCATCATGACGACGAATGCCGGGGCAGAAATGATGAGTCGTCGTTCAATTGGATTTACCCATCAAGATCACAGTACGGATGGATTGGAGGAAGTGAGAAAGGCGTTCACACCTGAATTCCGAAATCGATTAGACGGTATTATTCAATTCAGTGCACTGGATGAGCGGATTATCAAAAATGTTGTCGATAAATTTTTGGTTGAGCTGCAGGCACAATTGGATGATAAGAAGGTGCATATCGAAGTGGATGATGTTGCACGGGCATGGCTAGCCGAGCATGGTTACGATGAAAAAATGGGTGCTAGGCCAATGGCTCGCCTCATTCACGATAAGCTGAAGAAACCTTTGGCAGAAGCGATATTATTTGGTGAGTTGGCTGAAAAGGGTGGTACCGCGTTAGTATCGGTTGAAGATGATGAGCTGACTTTTACTCTCTGCTCAGAAGAAGAGATGGCTGAACACCAGTAGCCTGTTCCAAAGTGTAAATCGAGTGAAGTAGCGCAAAGTGATTTCACGTTTGCGCTTAGTTTATCTCGCGCGGTAAGTAATGCGGCCTTTGGTCAGGTCGTAAGGGGTTAATTCTACGGTTACCTTGTCGCCGGTAAGGATGCGAATATAGTTTTTGCGCATTTTGCCTGAAATGTGCGCAGTAACAACATGACCGTTTTCGAGTCTTACTCGAAACATCGTGTTAGGTAAGGTGTCAATAATTTCACCTTCCATTTCAATTTGGCCTTCTTTAGCCATGTGGAATGACAGCTCCTGTGTTTTTGTTTAGAGGCGTGCATTCTGCCTAAATGCTCGGGCTTTATCAACACCTTTATGCGCCGGAAAAAGTGGAGTCTTCCTAGCCCAATTGTGTCCAATGATCGTTCACCAGTAGCTCGATGGGTCGGTACTGTAATTTGTAATTCATTTTTCGGCATTGCTTGACCCAATAACCTAAGTATAAATAGTCAAGTTTCGCTATTTTAGTTTGTTCGATTTGTGCCAGAACAGAAAATACACCCAGACTACGCTGGGCAAAATCGGGATCAAAAAAGGTGTAAACAGCAGAATAAGCATTTTCCAAAATATCTGTTACTGCAATAGCAACTAATTTCTTTTCTAGCCTGAACTCCAAAAAGTAACTATCCGCATAGCTGTCTACTAAAAAGCTCCGATATTGCTCTTCAGTGGCTGGGTACATATCGCCATCTGCATGCCTATTTTCTATATATCTTTTGTAAAGATCATATATTTCATCCGTCATCTGTGGTGCGGTCACGTTGATGACCAAGTCTTTATTACGCTTCCAGACGCGTTTCTGTGTCCTATTGGGTGAAAACAGTTTAACCGGGATACGTGTTGAAATGCAGGCGGAACACGTCTCACAATTGGGTAGGTAAATGTATTCCCCGCTGCGTCGAAAACCGCGCTGGGAAAGATAGGTGAGAGTTTCCTGGGTAACTTCAAGGTCGGGGTCTACAAACAGCGTGCTAGCCAGTTGGTCCTCTCGATAACTGCACTGGTGAGGAGCGGTTTGGTAAAGTATGATTTCTTCGATGGTTGACATGAGGTGGAATAAATCTTAACGCCATAAAGAGATTTTAGGATCAGATATTTGCTGCTTCAAGTGCCTAATAAATTCTCGTCTGGGGATACATTCAGCGCCGAGAGACTCCAAGTGCGGGTTGTAGACCTGGCAGTCAATAAGAGTAAAAGCTAAAAGGCCTAGTTTTTCAATTAAATAATACATTGCTACTTTTGACGCGTCTGTTTGTTTGCTGAACATTGATTCGCCAAAAAAGATGCTACCCATGGCAATACCATATAATCCGCCGACCAGTGTTTGGTTAAACCAAATTTCCACCGAATGTGCGAAGCCTGAATAATACATTTCGGTATAGGCTAACTTTATTTCCGGTGTTATCCAGGTACCCTGATTTTTTTTTCGCTGCTCCGCGCAGGCATTTATCACCTGAACGAATGCCTGATCGAACGTAATATCAAAACGATTTTTATTTAGAGTTCTGCGTAGACTTTTTGAGACATGAAACTTATCCAGATGTAAGACGCAGCGTGGATCAGGGCTCCACCATAGGATTGGCTGGTTCTCTTCATACCAGGGAAAAATTCCCGAACGGTAGGCCTGTAATAAGCGATCTTGAGTCAAGTCTCCGCCAACGGCTAATAAACCGTTGGGGTCACTCATCGCACGTTCAACACAGGGGAAGTCGGCGCTATTTTCGTTTAACAGTTTTATATCAGACATTTCAAACTCTATTGGCGCTTAATGGTACAAATGCCCTAATAAATCGAAGCCAAACTCCAAGCGACTTCCCTCAACATTTTCTGCAATGGCGCCAATGGAGTGGGTTATTCGTCTAAATATTTCTCGGCATCAAGTGCGGCCATACAACCGAATCCGGCGGAAGTCACTGCTTGGCGATAAATCTGGTCGGCGACATCTCCCGCAGCAAAAACGCCAGGAACGCTGGTTGCTGTGGCATTCCCCGTAAGGCCACTTTGGATTTTAATGTAACCGTTATTCATCTCCAGTTGCCCGGCAAAAATTTCAGTATTGGGCTTGTGGCCGATAGCGATAAATACACCCTGTAAATCAATATCTTGCGTAGATCCATCTTCGGTACTTTTTACCCGCATCCCCGTAACGCCCATTTCATCACCGAGGACTTCTTCTAATGTATGATTCCACAGAATCTTTACATTGCCGTTTTTGGCTTTATCGAATAATTTATCCTGAAGAATCTTCTCAGATCTTAATTTATCGCGACGATGCACCAAGGTGACTTCCTCGGCAATATTGGAAAGGTAAAGGGCCTCTTCCACAGCGGTATTACCACCGCCGATAACAGCGACTTTTTGCTTACGATAAAAGAATCCGTCACAGGTGGCGCAGGCGCTGACTCCCTTTCCGGCGAAGGTTTCCTCTGAAGGTAAACCCAGATACTGCGCTGAAGCACCGGTGGCGATGATGAGTGCGTCACAGGTATAAGTTCCGGATTCGCCGGTTAGTCTAAATGGCCGGTTCTGTAAATCAACCTTGTTAATGTGGTCAAAAATAATTTCTGTATTAAAGCGTTCGGCATGTTGTTTCATGCGTTCCATTAAATCTGGCCCTTGTAGACCTTCGACGTCTCCTGGCCAGTTATCCACGTCAGTGGTAGTGGTTAATTGTCCGCCAGCCTGCATTCCGGTAATTAACACGGGATTAAGGTTGGCGCGAGCAGCGTAAACGGCAGCAGAGTATCCGGCTGGGCCAGATCCCAGAATCAGTACGTGACAATGTTTTACTTCACTCATTCTTTAGTCCTAATACATTATTTTTGAGGGTATCTTAAAACCAGTATGATAATGGAATCTATCCGGCATGGGCACCTAAGCCAAGATAAAAAATGGACAGATTGATAATGGGGCCTCATTTAATGGTTTTAAATGCAGGAATGACACTTTATAGTAGTGCGTTTTTCGAAATCAGGCCTTAGTCAATGCAGCTTGTGCTTTACACCACTCAATATTGTCAACTCTGCGAAGAAGCAGAAAACTTTATTTACCGACAACTAGAAGGACACCACTATCAACTTAAACTTGTTGATATTAGTGATAGCGATGAACTGATGGCTCGCTATGCTATCAGAATACCTGTTCTAGGGTTTGAGCTGGATTCAGCTGCCGAGTTAGATTGGCCCTTTGACGCCAACCAATTATTGGGATTTATCAAAAATTTGGGGGAAGATTGATGGCGCAATATGATTATGACCTTTTTGTGATAGGCGCTGGTTCCGGTGGCGTGCGAGCAGCCCGTATGGCAGCTACCCTCGGTAAACGCGTCGCTGTGGCAGAAGATCGATATCTCGGTGGTACCTGCGTCAATGTAGGCTGCGTGCCGAAAAAACTCTTTGTTTATGGTGCCCATTATGCTGAGGACTTTCATGACGCTGCTGCCTATGGTTGGCAGTTAGAACAGGCGCCTACCTTTAACTGGGCTAAATTGAGAGACAATAAAAATAAAGAAATAGAGCGCTTAAATGGTGTCTATTCTGGTCTGTTAGAAAATGCAGGGGCTCAACTGGTTAACGGTACCGCGAGACTGATCGATGGGCATACCGTTGAGGTGAATGGCAGGCATTATCAGGCTGAAAATATATTAATCGCGACTGGAGGCTGGCCTTTTGTGCCGGAGATTCCAGGTGCTGAGCATGTCATCACCTCCAATGAAGTATTTTCTTTGGAACAGTTTCCTGAAAAGGTCATTGTGGTTGGTGGTGGTTATATCGCAGTGGAATTTGCCGGGATTTTTAACGGCCTGGGAGTGGAAACAGACCTGATCTATCGCCGGGATTTGTTTCTGCGTGGCTTTGATAAAGATATACGGGAATTTGTTCGGGATGAAGTGAGTAAGAAGGGCGTCAAGTTAAATTTTAATACGGATATTGAACGTGTTGAGAAGTTGGAAGATGGACGTCTGCAGGCTCATTTGAGTAATGGTGCCACTATGGTTGCCGACACAATCTTATATGCAACCGGCCGTCAACCGAAAACAGCTGATTTGGGGTTAGATCAAGTCGGGGTGGCCACTGATAAGGCCGGGGCTGTTATCGTTAATGAACATTTTCAAACCAGTGTGCCATCCATTTATGCCCTCGGCGACGTCGTTGGTCGTATTCAACTAACGCCTGTTGCTTTGGCGGAAGGGATGGCCTTGGTGAAATACTTATACCAGGGTGACAAAAAGGTGCTCGATTATAGCGTCATCCCAACAGCCGTATTTTGTCAGCCAAATATCGGTACGGTCGGTCTCAGCGAAGAAGAAGCACGTATTCGAGGGTTTGATATTGACATTTACCGTTCATCCTTTCGCCCGCTAAAACATACTTTAACCGGTAGCGGCGAACGTTGTTTGATGAAAATGATTGTGGATAAAGAGACAGATAGGGTGCTGGGTGTGCACATGGTGGGTGCCGAGGCCGGTGAAATTATGCAGGGCATTGCAGTGGCAATAAAGGCTGGTGCGACCAAGGCGATATTCGATCAGACAATCGGGATACATCCTACCTCTGCAGAGGAGTTTGTTACTCTGCGGGAGCCGGCGACTTAAGTTCGCAAATGTCGGGGCAGTAGTGCTTAAAGATAGATTAAAATAATGAAGCAATTACTCGAAATCAAAAACTTTTTGCTCTGTGATACGCCGCAGGAGTGGGTTGATGTAGCGATTCAAAATATTAACTTGCTGTTAATTGATCACGCGCATTGTGAAAAAAAAGCGGCCTCTACCGCTATGAGTTTGATCTATCGATATGTGGACCGCTCTGAACTGTTACGAAAATTGTCACAGCTAGCCAGAGAAGAGCTGCTGCATTTTGAGCAGGTGTTGGACATCATGCGCGACCGCAAAATTGAATACCGACACCTAACGCCATCCAGATATGCCAGTGGTTTACGCACATTGGTTCGCACCCATGAGCCAGCAAGGTTAGTTGATATTCTGATAGTCGGTGCGTTTGTGGAGGCACGTTCTTGTGAGCGTTTTGATAAATTGGCACCTTATTTGGACGAAGAGTTGGCTAAATTCTATCGCTCACTGCTGCGTTCCGAAGGGAGGCATTATGAGGATTATCTCAGGCTCGCTGAGCTTTATAGTGACTCACTAATCGATGATCGAATAAAGTCTTTTGCAGAGAAGGAACGGGAACTGATCTTAAGTAAAGATGGGGAATTTCGATTTCACAGTGGGATTCCTGAGAAATTTTAATGATTCGAAAACAACTTACCCAATTTTAAATTGTTCTAACTCGTCGTGGCTGCTATCGACATGTAATACCCATCCGCTATTTCCCCAGTCGCCCAAGACAATTCGTTCAGCAGGAGCGTCATTAATCTTCAGTTGGTGCCTTTGTGGGCGGTGAGTATGGCCATGAATCAATCTTCGCACCTGATGTTGCGCCATGACTCGCTCTACCTCTGTTTGAGTGACATCCATAATTTCCTCTGTTTTTTCGCCAGTTTTTTCTTTGCTAACCTCTCGAAGGTTTTGTGCAATCGCGAGTCTTTCCTGGATGGACTTGGATAATAATTCTTTTTGCCAAAGGGGGTTGCGTACCATCTGGCGAAATTTGAGGTAAGCGGTATCTTCAGTGCACAGTGTGTCTCCGTGCATGAGTAGAGTCGGTGTACCGTAAAGATCAATGCGTTTTGGATCTGATAAAATTTGGCAGCCAGTCTCGGCGGCGAACTGCTCACCAATTAAAAAATCTCGATTACCGTGGATAAAAAAAACTGGGATACCGCGCTTTGTGACTGAAGTTAATGCCGATTTAACTGTGTGACTAAAATCGTTATCAAAATCATCTCCGATCCAGGCTTCAAATAAATCGCCCAAAATATAGAGGGCATCAATGGTATGCGTTCGAGCTTCCATAAACTGCAAGAAAGCCTGCGTAATAGCAGGCTTTTGCGGTTGAAGGTGCAGATCGGATATAAATAATGTTGTCATGTCGTTAAAAGTCATCCACCAGTTCGACGGATTCTATAATGACATCATCTGCGGGAACGTCTTGGTGCCCGGCTTTTACAGTGGTGCTGACGGCTTTGATTTTATCGACGACATCCATACCTTCGACTACTTTACCAAAAACCGCATAACCCCAGCCTTCGGTCGATTTAGAACTATGGTCGAGGAAAGTATTATCTTCCAAGTTGATGAAAAACTGTGCTGAAGCCGAATGAGGTTCCATGGTTCTGGCCATAGCAATGGTTCCGCGTAAATTACTCAGACCATTATCCGCTTCATTTTGGATCGGGTCGCGAGTTGTCTTTTGTTGCATCCCGGCGTCAAAGC
Organism: Pseudomonadales bacterium; assembly: GCA_021736745.1. Taxonomy (GTDB): domain Bacteria; phylum Pseudomonadota; class Gammaproteobacteria; order Pseudomonadales; family IMCC2047; genus JAJFKB01. The sequence goes on along the minus strand of JAIPFG010000063.1, from coordinate 2,667 downwards.
CACCCCCTTGAATCATAAAATTTTTAATGACACGATGAAAAATTGTGCCATTGTAAAAACCGCTTTTTACGTATTCTTTAAAGTTTTTAGAGCTGATAGGCGCTTTTTCGCTATTTAGCTCAATTTTGATATCACCAAAATTTGTGTGCAATATGATCATCAAGTACTCCCATGGTTTGACGCGATGATGTAAATGAAGTTATTTCTTCTTTTCTTGTGCTTTGCTCTGGCAGCATTGCGCAAGGCAGTTATAATGTTGGGCTTTATATTCCAAGTGATTCTGACGGAGAGCTAGCTGAAGATTACACAATCGTTTAGCTTTCCTGAACAGAAGACATAGCCGAGACTTTATCGCTTTTATTTATGATGAACAATACCGATACAACAAGCAAATCGAACTTTATTCGCAATATCATTGATGAAGACTTGCGTCAGGGTAAGCATAACGGAAAGGTCGTCACGCGTTTCCCACCAGAACCCAATGGGTTTTTACACATTGGGCATGCTAAATCCATCTGCTTAAATTTTGGTATTGCCAAAGACTATGCGGGAGGACGTTGCAATTTAAGATTTGATGATACCAATCCAGAAAAGGAAAGTACGGAATATGTAGAAGCAATCAAAAATGATGTCCATTGGTTGGGTTTTGAGTGGGATGGCGAAGTTCGGTTTTCATCAAGTTATTTTGAGCAACTCTTTGATTTTGCAGTAGAACTGATAGAAAAGGGTAAAGCCTATGTGTGCAGTTTAACAAATGAGCAAATGCGGGAATACCGTGGTTCGTTGATTAAACCTGGTATCGACAGCCCCTATCGGCAACGCAGTATCGATGAAAATCTGGACTTATTTAAGCGTATGCGTGCGGGAGAGTTTGATGATGGCGCCCATGTTTTGCGCGCTAAAATTGATATGTCTTCGCCGAATCTAAACATGCGTGATCCTATTCTTTATCGGATTCGGCGTGTCACTCATCATCGTACCGGTGATAAATGGTGTATTTATCCTATGTATGATTTTACCCACTGTATTTCCGATGCGCTGGAAGGTATAACACATTCGCTTTGTACTCTGGAATTTGAAGACCATCGACCATTATATGACTGGGTATTAGATAATATCAGTACACCTTGCCATCCTCAGCAAATTGAATTTGCACGCCTAAATTTGAGCCATACCATTACCAGCAAACGTAAACTGAAGCGTTTAATTGATGAGGGTTTCGTTGACGGTTGGGACGATCCACGTTTAGCAACCATTTCCGGTTTGCGACGGCGAGGTTATACACCGGTCGCGATTCGTAAATTTTGCGATAATATCGGTGTTACCCGCAGTGACGGTATTGTGGATACGGCCATGCTTGTACACAGTATCCGTGAAGACCTGGAAATCAATGCTCCACGCGCTATGTGTGTGCTGAGACCGATAAAGGTCGTGATAACAAATTATCCTGAAGCGAAAGAAGAGAAGTTAACAACCCAAGTTCACCCGGACAATCCTGCAATGGGGCAACGGATTTTACCGTTTTCTCGAGAAATCTATATCGATCAGGATGATTTCATGGAAGATCCCCCCGCCAAATTTTTTCGCTTGGCACCAGGCAGAGAAGTGCGTTTGCGTAATGCCTATGTCATCCGCTGTGATGAAGTTGTTAAAGATGAGCAGGGAAAAATAACAGAGCTTCGTTGCAGTTACGACGATAAAACCTTAGGGGCCAACCCCGAAGGGCGCAAGGTGAAAGGAGTGATTCATTGGGTCTCAGTCAAACATGCATTGCCTTGTGAGGTGCGTCTTTACGATCAACTCTTTACCGAAGAAAGCCCGGACAGTGATGATTTTCTGGCACACTTAAATCCCCAGTCAGTGGAGATTCTGAGAAATTGTCAAATAGAACCCAGTCTGTCGGGTGCTGAACCTGAACAACGTTTTCAGTTTGAGCGTTTAGGATATTTTTGTACTGATCAATATGATTCTAAGCCCGACAAGCTGGTATTTAACCGCACTGTTGGGTTGCGTGATTCCTGGGCCAAGGCGCAAAGTAAGAAGAATTAGGCTGGGTCTAAAGCGAAAGAGATGAGAAAGGTGTTAAAGATATACAATTCCTTAAGTGGGAAAAAAGAGGTATTTAAGCCCTTGATAGAGGGGCAGGTGCGTATGTATGTCTGCGGTATGACGGTGTATGACTATTGTCATATCGGGCATGCCCGCGTAATGGTTGCCTTTGATGTCATTGCCCGCCATTTGCGGGACAAGGGTTACCGGTTAACCTATGTGCGCAACATTACGGATGTGGATGATAAGATTTTCAAGCGTGCTAAGGAAAATGCAGAACCTTATGAACAGTTAACGGCGCGTTTTATTGAAGCGATGCATGAAGATGAAGCCAACCTCGGTTGTTTGAAACCGGATATTGAGCCTAGAGCAACGGCGCATATGGAGCAGATTATTGCGCTAATCGAAACTCTGATTGCAAAAGGCTATGCCTATCAAGGCGACAATAAAGATGTTTATTATCGAATCAGTCAATTTGCGGAATATGGCAAATTGAGTAAAAGGAATCTGGAGGATTTACGCGCCGGGGAGAGAGTGGAAGTGGATGCCGCAAAGGAAAACCCGCTGGACTTTGTGCTCTGGAAAGCAGCGAAACCGGGTGAGGCGGCATGGGAATCT
>JAIPFG010000062.1 GCA_021736745.1 Pseudomonadales bacterium | reverse complement strand
GTTATAAATTAGCTTAATTGAGCAAGATTATTGACTAAATAGGGCAATCGAGCTAATAATTGCGAGCCAGTTATGGCTGGATTAGCTGTTGTTTTGCTAGTTGCCTGCTTTGCCGAACCAATCTGTGAGGAATAATAAATGAAGATAGAAGACATCAAGGCGAATAATGCCAAGCAAATGTTACACCCGATGACTGCGCCATTTATGACGAAGGCGAATAAGCCAATGATTATTGCGCGTGGCGATGGTGTTTATGTCTGGGATATCGATGGTAATAAGTATCTGGATTCCCAAGGCGGCCTATGGTGCGTCAATGTTGGATATAATCGGCCAGAGATGATCAAGGCCATTACTGAACAGGTCTCCACCTTACCTTACTATCAAACTTTTACCGAATTCTCCAACCCGCCCGCGATCGAGTTGTCCGCTAAGATTATCAGTATGCTGCAACCGGAAGGTATGCGTAAGGTTATGTTTACTTCCGGAGGTTCTGACTCGGTGGAAACAGCACTCAAAATGAGTCGGCATTATTGGAAACTGAAGGGGCAGCCAGAGAAAACCAAGTTTATTTCATTGAAAAATGCCTATCATGGTGTGCATCTTGGCGGTACCTCGGTCACGGATACCGGTGTTCATAAACGCGCTTTCGAACCGGTGCTGCCCGGTTGTTTTCAGATAGACAGCCCCTTTACCTACCGTAATCCCTGGAGCGAAGATCCGGAAGAACTCGGTGCTATTATCGCGGCTATGCTCGCGCGCGAAATTGAATCACAGGGGCCGGATATGGTCTCCGCCTTTATCGCTGAGCCGGTGCAGGGCGCGGGTGGGGTGATTGTCCCTCCCGCCAACTTCTGGCCGTTGGTGCGTGAAGTCTGCGATCGCTATGATGTCTTACTTATTGCTGATGAAGTGGTGACAGGTTTCGGTCGAACAGGGAATATGTTTGGTACCCGGGGCTGGGGTGTTAAAGCTGATATTATGTGTTTCGCCAAGGGCTTGAGTTCAGCTTATGTTCCGCTTGGGGCTACTGTGCTGAATGAAAAAGTAGCCTCTGCTTTCGATTTGGAATCTCCGCATGCCATGATCATGCATGGTTTTACTTATTCGGGGCACCCTGTGGGCTGTGCTGCTGGTTTGGCATCACTTGGCATCGTTGAAGGCGAGGCGTTGCCCGATAATGCCCGCGAGGTGGGTGCTTATATGATGGAGCAGCTCAAGCCGTTTGAAGAACGTTATCCCTCTGTTGGAGAGGTCCGCGGTAAGGGACTGATGTTGGCGCTAGACCTTGTGGTGGACAAGAAGACACGCGAATCTGTCGATCCTTTAGGAGGGTTTTCTAAGAAGCTGGCGAATGTAGCAGAGCGAGAAGGCGTGTTGGTCAGGGCCGTCGGGCCTAAATTAATTATTTCGCCTCCGCTGACCTTTACCCGTGAAAATGTGGATGAATTAACTGCCGCTCTGACAAAAGCCTTCGATGAAGTGGATAAGTAGTCTCGTCTGACAGGTGCTGGGTATTAGCTTTGAATAATATCCAGCACCTGTTTTTTCAACACATCTTCGATATGATCGAATTGACCAAGAAATTTCTTGCTTGAGCCAAAGATAACGTTGAGCCCTTCGATGAAACTCATGAGCAGGAAGCTTTTGTCCTGAAGTTCCTTTTCACTGAGTTCCGGACGAGCGGTTTTGAGCTGAATCAACACTTGGCTCAGAAAATGGTTGTAGACATGATCACGCAGTTCGGCAGCGATTGGGCTGTGGATAGACAGTCCCCATAGTTGGTAGAAAAAACTTCTTGAATCAGGAATTTGGGCGTCTGCAATCAGGTATTGAAAATACGCGCAGATTCTCTTTTTCGGGGAATGAGGAAAGGTGACCGCTTCCTTTTCAAACTCCTCGTCATAGCGGGTTAGTCTGTCCTCAATCAGAGCCTTGAGTAAAACCTGTTTGTTGGCAAAATAATAGGTAACATTACCATTACTGATGCCCATGTGTTTGGCTATCTTGCGCAAGCTGAGACTGTGAAATCCTTCAGTGACTAAAATATGTTGCGCTGATTGAAGGATGTCCTTGATTCTGCGTTGGCTGCGCTGTTGGCTACCGGTAACCTTTCCCTGGCTTAGTGCGATGGCTTTTGGTGCTGATTTCATGGGAAGTCTTTGATCACTCGGGCTGTGATGGGTAAGCAATTTGTTCGCCGTTGAAAAATGCGTTAGCTGAAATTTTCATCTGGTATGAATCCTGGTTTAGGATTGTTGTGTCAACCCTTCACTTTCTTCCACCGCCGGTGATAGCGAAGCAAAGTTTTTCTGTGCCTTGAGTGCCGGCAGTAGGAACACCCAACTTAACACAAAGAACAGTGCGCCAACCAGATTTACCCAATCATACATGGCCGGTCCCGGAGTGCTCAGTAAATTTGCGCCGATGTAGGGGCCGATGGCAAACCCTACCATCTGTAGCGCTACACCGCGAACGATCATTTTACCGCCATCGGCAAAGCTGGCCATTACGGCGAGTAAATAGGGTTGTGCTATATTCCAGAGGAAATTAAACAGGTATACCGCGAGCGAGTAAATGAAGTACGTCATATCACCCAGTAATAGTGAAATGCCAGCGCCGCAACCGATGACCGCTATGGACAATGGAATAAAGCGACCGATTCGGGCCGCCAGGATAGCTGCTATAAATGCGCCGGCGACGCCTAAAAACTGTGAAATCGTCAATACATTAGCAACGCTTTGTTCGGTTATTGACGCATTGGTTCCCACCAAAAATAGATAAGCCCAGACGATGCCGATAGCGGAATTGAAGATTAAAATTGCCAGTAAAGTTGAAAATTTTACTTTCGCGGAAAAATGATCGGTGAGCCGATGTTGCTCAACATGATCGTCTGCACGTTTCGGCAAATGTCGGATCAGAAATATACCGAAGGCGCAAAAAAGAGCGAAGAAGGTGATTACGCCATCAAGTTTAATCGTACTAAGGGCCAATGGCATGGCAAACAGGCCGAGTGCACCGTAAATCAATACCCAGGTGACAATAAAGCCAAAGTTTCGGTCAGGGTTTTTCGTCAGCCCCATCATTGCGAAGGGAAGTGAAATCATTCCCCCCAGGCCAATACCGGTGATAGTGCGGAAAATACCAAGCGTCATGGGGTCTTTCTGACCGAGGGAGGCAATGTTTCCAAGAACCGCAATCACAAGGAACCAAAAGGTTAGCTTTTGCCAGTCAAAGCGTGCCGCGAAGAAGTTTAACAGAATAGTGGTGGTCGCTAATCCCCACATTTCTGCAGAGGCAATGTAGCCGGCCTGTTCCGGGGTCAGGCCCAAGGTTTCGACCAGCCCCTGTACAAACCCCGGTTGTACGATAAATACACATACCCCAACCACAGAAAGATAAATAATCGATGCGATAGAGCGTGTTGAATTAACATCAACTTTGGTATTGTCGTCACTGAAAATGGCTTTCATCATGCTGGGGAGCCCCGTTTATAGTTATGGTTTGATAACGGTTTGCGTGGGATTTTAAGAAAATTAAAGTAGCCCAATCGAGCTAAAAAGTAAAGCCATGAGTTTTCTCTGCGCCACCGAAGGTGGCGCAGTTAGTCTCTTTAAGTGACTGGCATATTAGGTGGGCGGGGTCGAGCCTAGCGAACCGCCAAAGTGTAGGCAATTAACCCGCTCAAGATCAAGGGGATTGCGAAGATGATAAAATTGACTTCCATGCTGATCCCCTGGGCGATGAATAATCCGCCAAAATAGGGACCGAGTACCGCGCCCAATCTTCCTAAGCCGATAGCCCAACCAACACCGGTACTGCGTAATTCGGTTGGATAGATTTTGGCAGCAACGGCATAAAGACCGACAAAGCCACCCTGAAGCAAAAAGCCAATAATGATGAGATAAGTGAAGAGGTGGTTTACGCCGGAAGCATAGGCAAAAATAATCATCATTGCGGCAGAGGCGGTCAGATAGCTGCCGATCAGTTTTGAAAGGCTAACGCGTGCGGAAATCCAGCCGAGGGTGATGATGCCAGCCACAGCGCCACCATTAAAAGCAGCAGCGGCGTAAACGCTAAAAGACTCAGAGAAGCCGGCATTGATGAGTAACTTGGGGATCCAACTCATCATAAAATACAGGCTCATAAAGCAGAAAAGAAAACTGGCCCAAAGTGTTAGGGTTCTGCTTCTTCGACCTGGAGTCAAAAGGCTTAAGACATTTGCTTTGTCTACTTTTTGATCGAGGTTGATAACCGGGAGTTGGTTTAGCACTGGTCGCTTGAGGCGACCCAGTACAGCGTTAATTTGGCTCAGCGAATTTTCTCTGCGTCTGGCGAGGAGGAATTGCAGCGATTCGGGAATAAAAAAGTAGACAAGGATTAACATGGATAAGGTGGCTAGGCCACCGGCAAAAAACACACTTTCCCATCCGTAAGCCGGGATTAAGGGTGCGGCAATAAAGCTTCCGAGGGTTGCTCCAAAGGGATAACCTGCAGTGATTAGCATTACGGCTAAACTACGATATTTCTCTGGTGTATATTCCGCGCTGATTGCAGCCAAACTCGCTAACATTCCGCCCACGCCCAGACCTGTAATGGCCCGATAAAAGATAAGTTCCCAGAGGGAGGTAGCAAAGCCAGTTGCGCACATGCTTAAGCCGATCATCGAGACACAAATCAGAATCATTTTGCGTCGGCCTAACATGTCGGCCACCGGGGCAAGAAACATCGCACCCATCATCATACCGGCAAGCGCCACACTAAAAACAATACCTAAATGATTGGGGGCAATTTGTAATTCTTCACCGATACCGTGGACGGTAAAAGCCATGGCCGTGACATCAAATCCATCCAGCATGTTTAGGATAAGGGCAATGGCAATGACGAGTATTTGTGCCCCAGTCACACCACCTTCGTCAATTACTTTACGAATAAAGGCGAGTTCTTCAGTTTCGGATATGGCTCCGGTTGCCATGGTTTGAACCTCTGTTTAATTATTATAGGAGACCACTGGACTCTTGTTCGCACACAATAAGGGGATAGCGCTATTGCTCTTAGTTTTCTTATCGAAGGCGCTCATTATTATTATTCTGCCCGAAGCCATTAAACCATCGCATTTTTCAGGCGCTTCGGCCAGCATTTCGCCGGGGAAAGGTAAGTCCGCCTGTTTGCGAAAAAAGATTAGTGTGCTTCAGTAAGAAATGGGTTAATCCCAAGTCCACTATCTTTAAACGTTGTACAACGCTTCTACCTCAATTGTTTATTAACGATTTGGCTATCTATCCTTTTTCTGCCAATTTACCTTTACGTTAACGTAAGCTTTGATGTATATTTTATCCTACTCTAGAAATCCAAGCTTAGGCGGCTGCAGCGATGACAGATCACTATTCCATTTCCGATTTGGCAAAAGAGTTTGACGTGACGACCCGAACGATACGTTATTACGAGGATGAAGGGTTGCTGTCGCCGCTACGACGAGGGCAAACGCGAATTTACAGCAATCGTGACCGTACTCGGCTCAAGCTTATTTTGCGTGGGCGTCGATTAGGGTTAAGCCTTGAAGAAGCGGGGCAAATTGTCAATATGTACACCCCCGGCTCAGATAATGTTGAGCAGCTACAAGCGTTAATTGACAAGATTGAGCAACACCGCCATCAACTTTATCGACAACGTAAGGATATTGAAGTCATGCTCAAAGATCTGAGTGAGGTGGAAAAAATCTGTCGTCAGGCGATGGTTGAGAAGCATAAAGAAAATCAGTAGAGGTGGTCGAAAAACGAATTATCCTGCTTTGGAGGAGTGAATGGCTCGCTCGCCATTGTCAACTGCTTATTGAAGGGTGGTTACTTAATTTTAAGCTGGCTTGAGCCATGGAGCCTTTATTGATTAACCGGAGTTGGGTCATAAATGTTTTCAATCTTATTCTAGTTAAGTGCTATTAGAGAACCCCAGGAGATTAACCTATGAGTACATATCACTCCCTGAATTTCGATTTAGGTGAAGAAATAAATATGTTGCGTGACATGACGGAGAGGTTTTCTCAGGCAGAATTGGCTCCGATTGCGGCTCTGGTCGATGAAAAAAATGAATTCCCGAATCAGATATGGAAAAAATTTGGGGATCTGGGGCTGCTGGGTATCACCGTTGATGAGGAGTTTGGCGGGAGTAATATGGGCTATCTGGCACATGTGATCGCGATGGAAGAGATCAGTCGTGCTTCTGCCTCCATCGGGTTATCCTACGGTGCCCATTCCAACCTCTGCGTCAATCAGATACATAAAAATGGTACCCAGAGGCAAAAGCAAAAATACTTACCCAAACTTTGTTCCGGCGAGCATATTGGCGCGTTGGCGATGAGCGAGCCCGGTGCAGGTTCGGACGTGGTAGGGATGAAGTTGCGTGCGGATAAAAAGGGGGATCGCTACATTCTCAATGGCAACAAAATGTGGATTACGAATGGCCCTGATGCACAGACTTATGTCATCTATGCCAAAACGGATATTCATGCCGGTTCGCGTGGAATTACGGCATTTATTGTGGAAAGAGGTTACCCCGGTTTCAGTCAAGCACAAAAGCTCGATAAATTAGGTATGCGAGGTTCCAATACCTGCGAGTTGGTTTTTCAGGATTGTGAGGTGCCGGAAGAAAATATCCTTGGCGCTGAAGGCAAAGGCGTCAATGTGCTGATGTCGGGCCTCGATTATGAACGTACGGTACTTTCCGCCGGACCAGTTGGCATTATGCAGGCTTGTATGGATGTGGTGATTCCTTATATCCATGACCGCAAACAGTTCGGTCAAAGTATTGGAGAGTTTCAATTAATGCAGGGTAAAGTGGCGGATATGTATACGCGTTTGAATGCCAGTCGTGCCTATCTGTATGCTGTGGCAAAAGCCTGTGATCGTGGTGAAGAAAGCCGTAAAGATGCCGCTGCCGTGATTCTCTATACCGCCGAGGCGGCAACTCAGCAGGCCTTGGAGGCAATTCAGGCGCTGGGTGGTAATGGTTATATCAATGAGTTTCCCACCGGACGTTTTTTGCGTGACGCCAAGCTCTATGAAATCGGCGCGGGTACATCGGAAATTCGCCGTATGCTGATTGGTCGAGAATTATTTAACGAAACGAATTAGCCTTTCAATAGTAGATACTCTTATAACGGAAACCTTCTTATGCCTGTTATAAAAAGCAAGATAAACACCCATTCACAGGAATTTCAGGAAAACGCTAGCGCGATGAAATCGTTGGTGGCGGACTTGCAAGCATTGGTGGCTGAGATCAAACAGGGTGGTGGTGCCGCGTCACAACAACGGCATGTTGCACGAGGTAAATTGTTACCCCGCGATCGAATTCAAACGCTACTGGATGAAGGCTCTCCTTTTTTAGAGATTGGTCAATTGGCGGCTTATCAGGTGTACGATGATCCCGTTCCGTCGGCCGGTATTATCGCTGGCATTGGGCGAGTGTCGGGCCAGGAATGCATGATCGTAGCCAATGACGCCACCACGAAAGGCGGCAGTTACTACCCTCTAACGGTAAAAAAGCATTTGCGGGCTCAGACTATAGCCGAGCGCAGTCATTTACCCTGTATTTATCTCGTTGATTCCGGTGGTGCGAACCTGCCAACACAGGACGAAGTGTTTCCGGATCGTGACCATTTTGGTCATATTTTTTTCAATCAGGCCAATATGTCAGCCAAAGGCATTCCGCAGATTGCGGCAGTCATGGGTTCCTGTACGGCCGGGGGTGCCTACGTGCCGGCCATGTCGGATGAAAGCATTATTGTCAAAGAGCAGGGCACTATTTTCTTAGGCGGTCCGCCCTTGGTTAAGGCGGCTACCGGGGAAGTTGTGACTGCCGAAGACCTGGGCGGTGCGGATGTGCACTGCCGCACTTCGGGCGTGGCAGATCATTATGCGCAAAATGATGAACATGCATTACAGCTGGTGCGTAAAGCGGTGGCCCATTTGAATCGACATAAACCGGCCTGCCTGGATGTGCACCCCAGTATCGCTCCTTTGTACGACCCAGAAGAAATTTATGGCGTAGTGCCGAGTGATATTCGCAAACCCTACGATGTAAGAGAGGTAATCGCCCGTATTGTCGACGGCTCGGACTTTGACGAGTTTAAGCAGCTCTATGGCACAACGTTGGTGACAGGTTTTGCCCGGATACATGGCTATCCCGTTGGCATTGTTGCCAATAATGGCATCCTGTTCTCCGAATCCGCCCTCAAAGGTGCGCACTTTGTTGAGCTCTGCGCGCAACGTAAAATTCCGTTGATTTTTTTGCAGAATGTTACGGGGTTTATGGTGGGCCAAAAATATGAAGCGGGGGGAATTGCCAGAAATGGCGCAAAGATGGTGACGGCTGTTGCCTGCGCTAAGGTGCCAAAATTTACTGTAATTATCGGCAGTAGTTTCGGCGCTGGGAATTATGGCATGTGTGGCCGCGGTTATGACCCCAATATGCTGTGGATGTGGCCCAATGGTCGTATCTCTGTGATGGGTGGTGAGCAGGCGGCCGGCGTGCTGGCGCAAATTAAACGTGATGCCATGGAAAAACGTGGTGAAACCTGGGCTGCGGAAGAAGAAGCGGCATTCAAGAAGCCCGTGATGGCGATGTATGAAGAACAGGGACACCCCTATTACGCTAGCGCCCGACTATGGGATGACGGTGTGATTGACCCCGCGCAAACCCGGAACACGTTGGGCTTGGCGTTGTCGGCAGCACTGAACGCGCCGATTGAAGAAACCAAATTTGGCGTGTTCCGTATGTAGTCCCGTTTCATTCAAAGGCTACTGTTTCGTGAGGAAAATAGAAATGACACAAAGTGCTTTGTTAGTGAACACAGATGAGCGGGGTGTCGCTACCGTCAGCCTTAACCGGCCAGAACGGCATAATGCGTTTGACGATCAGTTGATTGCAGACTTAACTCAGGCGTTTGAGCAAGTTGCCAGTGATGAACAAGTGCGCATCGTTGTCCTGGCTTCCGAAGGTAAAAGTTTTTCCGCGGGTGCTGATCTCAACTGGATGAAACGCATGGCTCGCTATAGTTATGAAGAAAATCTTGCCGATGCCAGTGCCCTGGCTAACCTGCTCAGAGTCTTGAACTTTTTACCGAAACCGACCATTGCACGGGTGCAGGGTGCCGCCTATGGTGGTGCTGTCGGGCTGATCAGTTGTTGTGATATGGCGGTGGCTTCAGCGCGTGCCAGTTTTTGTTTGAGTGAAGTCAAAATAGGGATTCTTCCCGCCACTATCAGTCCTTATGTGATTGCCGCTATCGGGCAGCGAGCTGCGAGGCGTTACTTTACTACCGCGGAACGTTTTGATGCCATTGCCGCCGCACAACTTGGCCTGGTCGCCAAAGTGGTTGAAGCGTCGGAACTTGATTGTGCCGTCAATGAGCTGATCAACCAGTTATTGGCCAATAGTCCGGCGGCAATTGGTGCGGCAAAAAAGCTGGTTTTTGAAGTAGCAGATCAGCCCATTAGCGATCGATTAATTGCGCGAACCAGCGAGTTAATTGCCGGGATACGGGTGTCGGAGGAGGGTCAGGAAGGACTGTCGGCCTTTTTGGAAAAACGCACACCGGCTTGGGTGACGAAGACGTTAACTTAGAATAAATCGGTTTAAGAATAAATAGGGCGCTTATGTTTACTAAAATTCTGATTGCAAACCGCGGTGAAATTGCCTGCCGCGTGATCCAAACGGCCCATAAAATGGGGATACGCTGTGTCGCAGTCTATTCCGAGGCGGATGTCAATGCGATGCATGTGGCGATGGCGGATGAAGCCTATTGTATTGGTCCAGCCGCCAGTGCGGAAAGCTATTTGCGGGGCGACAAAATTTTGGAGGCGGCGATGCAATCCGGTGCAACCGCAATCCATCCCGGTTATGGTTTTTTATCGGAAAATGCGGTTTTTGTTAAAGCCTGTGAAGCGCAAGGCATCTGTTTTATCGGGCCACCGGCTTCGGCAATTGAAGCGATGGGATCAAAAAGCGCGGCCAAGACCATCATGGAAAAAGCCGGGGTGCCATTGGTGCCTGGCTACCATGGTGATGACCAATCCCCGGAGATACTGAAACGATCCGCTAACGAAATGGGTTACCCGGTTTTGCTTAAGGCCACTGCCGGTGGCGGCGGTAAAGGGATGCGGGTGGTGGGGTCTGAAAGCGAATTTGATGAGGCATTAGGTGCCGCAAAACGCGAAGCGATGAAGGGTTTTTCCGATGACCGTATGTTAGTGGAGAAGTATCTCACTGAACCGCGCCATGTCGAAATCCAGGTGTTTGCCGACCAGCAGGGCAATGCCATTTATCTGTTTGAGCGTGATTGCTCGGTGCAACGTCGTCACCAAAAGGTGTTAGAGGAGGCTCCTGCACCGGGTATGACTGAATTGCTTCGACAACAGATGGGAGACGCGGCAGTCAAGGCGGCTCAGGCGATCCATTATGTCGGCGCCGGGACAGTTGAATTTTTATTGGATAGGGACGGCGCGTTTTATTTTATGGAAATGAATACGCGCTTGCAGGTGGAACACCCCGTGACGGAGTTAATTACCGGTCAGGATCTGGTGGAATGGCAATTGCTGGTGGCGGCGGGCAACAATTTGCCTCTGCATCAAGAGCAACTCAATTTACAAGGCCACGCGCTGGAAGCACGTATTTACGCAGAAGACCCCGATAACGAGTTTCTGCCGGCTACCGGACAGCTGGTTTATCTGCGCACACCTTCAGAAAATCAACATATACGCATCGATACTGGCGTTAGAGAAGGAGATACGGTTAGCCCCTATTATGACCCGATGATTGCCAAATTAATTGTCTGGGATGTGAACCGTGAACGTGCGCTACAGCGTATGTCGCAGGCTTTACTCGAATACCGTGTGGCCGGGATGAAAACCAATACCGGTTTCCTGCGTCGATTGGTAGATCATCCCGATTTCCAACAAGCCAAGCTGGATACAGGATTTATTGAAAAGCATAGAAGTGTGCTTTTTCCGGTAAATAAGATTGCTGATGACAAGGCGCATTTCAATCTGGCTAAGGCGGCCCTTTATGTACTGCTGTCACAGCGTCAGCAAAGAGAAGAGGATGCCGCCGCCAGTAGTGATCCCTATTCGCCCTGGCACACACTCAGCGGTTGGAGACTCAATGAATCCAATCAGTTGCGGGTGGAATTAAGCCTTCCTGATTCGGATCAACCCGGCATTGAGGTGGTTGCTCAAGGGACTGCCGATGGTTACCTGCTTAAACTGGGTGCTGAGAAAATTCTGGCCAGCGGACGATTATTGGATGATAAGCTCACGGCAGTGTTAAATGGTCACCAGTCGACGGTATGGGTTGCTGAACACCAGGCACGGATAACACTGTTTTCTGAAAGTGGTACGAGCGAATACCTCTGGCATAAACCCGGTTTGGAAGAGCATCTTTTCGAAGAGGACGCCAGTAATCTGGGTGCACCGATGAATGGTACGATTGTGGCTGTTTTGGTCGAGCCGGGAACGCAGGTGACCGCAGACCAGGGGCTGGTGGTAATGGAGGCAATGAAAATGGAATATACTATTCGGGCGCCAGCCTCAGGCACGATAACCGACGTTTATTTTAAAGAAGGCGATTTGGTCGATGAGGGCGCGCAGTTGGTCGCTTTCACAGCGGATGAGGAATGACGATGGCATTACCCCAACAGGTGAGAATGGTAGAGGTTGGGCCAAGGGATGGCTTGCAAAATGAGCCGGGTAATATCAGTACCGCTGTCAAAGTGGAGCTGATCGATCGTTTGGCGCAGGCCGGATTAAAAACCATTGAAGCGGCCAGTTTTGTGTCGCCAAAATGGGTGCCGCAGATGGCCGATTCTGCCGCAGTGATGCAACAGATTAAACGTTATCCCGGCGTTACCTATGGGGCGCTAACGCCTAACCTGAAAGGTTTCGAGAATGCACTGGCCTCTGGCGTCGATGAAGTGGCGATCTTCGCTGCGGCCTCGGAGTCCTTTTCACAGAAAAATATTAATTGTAGCGTGGCGGAAAGCTTACAACGTTTTGCACCGATCATGCTGGCAGCGAAAACAGAGGGAATAAGGGTTCGAGGCTATGTCTCCTGTGTATTGGGTTGCCCTTATCAGGGGGAGGTTGCCCCCGCCGCGGTTGTTTCTGTCGCGAAACAGTTAGCGGCGATGGGATGCTATGAGATTTCTCTTGGCGATACCATTGGTGTCGGCACACCGGGAAAAACTCAACAGATGATCAATGCAGTGGCTAAAGAGCTGCCGATGGAACAGCTGGCGGTTCACTTCCACGATACTTATGGGCAGGCTTTGGTGAATATCTATGCAGCATTGGAGCTAGGGGTTTC
>JAIPFG010000061.1 GCA_021736745.1 Pseudomonadales bacterium | reverse complement strand
ACCCTAGTCTAGACGCTATTGTTCTGGTGCCCATGTTTCCCCATACCTTGACAGCACGTCCAGTGGTGGTTGATGGCAACAGCCGGATTAAAATTGTGCCGGGGACTTTGCATGATACCTATCCTCTGATCAGTTGTGACGGGCATGATAACTTTACTGTTGCGCCGGGAGATGAGGTGTTTATTCGCAAAATGGATGATCCGTTAACCCTGGTGCATCCTTTATCGCATGATTTTTATGAAAGTTGTCGCAGTAAGCTGGGCTGGGGTAGTCGTTTAGGAGGTTAGGTGTTTTTGTGGTGAAACGTACATGCCCGGGTTACGATGTTATTGGCGATGTTCATGGCTGTTATGATGCGTTAGTCGAGCTGCTCCATCTTTTAGGTTATCGTCAGCAGGAGGGCGTCTTTAGACACCCCCCCCGACAGGCGATATTCCTCGGGGACTTGGTTGATCGCGGCCCCAAGATTCGGGAAACATTGCACCTGGTTCAAAGTATGGTGGCGCGGGGAAGCGCACAAATAGTGCTCGGCAATCATGAAATTAATGTCATTGGATTTCATACCAAAGCCAGACCGGAAAGTGGGCGGACCTATTTACGGGAACGTTCTGAACGGCATAGGCAGCAAATTACGCAAACATTAGAGCAATTCAATGCCTATCCGGAAGAACTGGAAGAATTTATTCAATGGTTCCTGACGTTGCCTTTGTTTTTGGAGTTTGATCATTTCCGGGTGGCGCATGCCTGTTGGGATCAAAGCCTCATCGATCAGTTCAGGGCCAAGTATAGAACAGATACAATCTCTGCGGAGCTGCTGCACGGAACCACAGAGCCCAGTAGCTTGGAGTTCAAGTTGGTGAATCGATTAACGAGAGGCACCAGTATGCGGTTGCCTGATGATGAGATAATCGTCAGCAGCGATGGTCTCCCAAGGCGGTTCTTTCGCACTAAATTTTGGTTACCGGAACCTGAGACCTATGGTGATTTAGTGTTTCAACCTGATGCCCTGCCGCCACATGTGCATGAAAGGAAGATAGATAAGAATGAGCGTGGCGGCCTGCATCTTTATAATGAATCGGAAAAACCACTTTTTGTTGGGCATTATTGGCGTTCCGGTGATCCGGGCTTGGTCAGAAAAAATATCGCTTGCCTTGACTACAGTGCTGTATATGGTGGACGTTTGGTAGCTTATCGTATGGATCAGCCGGGTCCACTTGACCCTGAAAATTTGGTTTGGGTAGATGTAAAATTGAATGCCTGAAATCGCTGGCATTTTGTGAGAATCGAGAAACTCATGATAAAAGCACTTGCTGTACCTGCTTCCCAAAATTTACAACCATTAAGCCAATATTTACGGGCTCAAAAAGTACTGCATCGTATTAGCGAACAGGGGGAGAACCAGGTAGTCTGGGTTGCTAATCCCAGCGACACGGCATTGGTTCAAAGCAGTTACGAACGTCTACGTCAAGGTGCCTTGGACGTAGGAGCGTTAAGACAAGAACTACCACCGTACTGGCAAACTGAGCCCAGTTCACACCTATGGCAATACATTAAGGCCGCGCCCTTGGTTTCCCTTCTGGTGATGTCGAGTGCGTTGATAACCTTGCTGAATGAGTGGTCTGGTCAGGCTCTTTTTATGGCGCTGCGAATTGGCTCTCCTGCTTATGTGTTGGAAAGCGGTGAGGTTTGGCGTTTAATAACACCGATTTTCCTGCACTTTAATCTTATGCATCTGGTATTTAACATGTTGATGCTGTGGGTGTTTGGGGTGAAAATCGAGTTGCGGGGAGAGCGCCTGCTTCTATTATCACTTGTCGTCGGCTCGGCCATTTTTTCTAACGTCGCACAATACTATGTTTCAGGTTCCGGTTTCGGCGGGATGTCTGGTGTTGTCTATGCTATTTTGGCTTATTGCTGGCTGTGGGATAGACTGCAACCAACTCGGGCCTATGGTTTTCCTGCGGCTTTAATGGGCTTGATGATGTTTTGGTTGGCCTTAGGGTATACCGATTTATTGCACTGGGCAGGTTTTGGTTCGATGGCCAATACGGCCCACTTATCGGGCTTGGTTTTTGGTTTTCTTTTTGCCGGATCGGTCAATGCCCTGCGTGGATTTAAGCAACCCTAAATTAGTAAAATGAACGAGTGAATGAGAAATTATGGTTAAGGAATTTACAGAATTTTCACAAAACTTAAACTCTGATATCTACCAAAGTTTAAAGAAGGCATTAGAGCTGGGAAAATGGCCTGACGGCAAAAGATTAACGCAAGAGCAGCGTGAAACCTGTATGCAAGCCATTATCAGCTATGAGGCAGCGCATCTCCCAGAGGAAGAGCGGGCCGGTTATTTGGGCCAGACCTGCAAAAGTCAATCGGGAGAGGGTTCGAATACTTCAGACAAACCTGTTGTCGGCGTTTATCCAAATGAAACGAATAAATAGGCGATTTATTTAAAGTCAAAACCATAGATTTTTGTGTTGGGATTCTTCAGGTCCCGGTTAAAAAGCAGTTAAGGGAGACGAATGGCGTCAATAGATGTACGGGGCGATCTTTATAAAATGCAGGTAGAGCTCGCGACGCCGGTAAACTATCAATTACCTTTAGGCGAGTCGTTGATTTTGCTCAATCCTTACCTGGGGCAGAAAATATGTCTGTCCTATCAGGGTCAAATCCATTGCGTTCATTGCGGAAGGTTGACAAAAAAGAGTTTTAACCAAGGCTACTGCTATCCCTGCCTGACACGGTTGGCACAGTGTGATCGTTGCATTGTTAGCCCGGAAACCTGCCATTATGATGCCGGCACCTGCCGTGAACCGGCTTGGGGTGAGCAACATTGTATGCGACAGCACTATGTTTATCTGGCCAATTCTTCCGGTTTGAAGGTAGGCATTACGCGTGCTGAGAATATCCCTTCGCGTTGGATAGATCAGGGTGCTATACAGGCGCTACCGATATTGGTGGTGGCGTCGCGCTATCAGTCCGGCTTGGCGGAAGTTTTATTCAAACAGCACATCGCTGACAAAACTAACTGGCGTACGATGCTGAAGGGACAACTGGATGAGCTTGATTTAATTGGAGCCCGCGATGATTTGTTAGAGCGGTTGGCACCGGAGATCAGCACACTCCAGGAGCGCTTTGGGCTTCAAGCAATTCAGGCCTGTGGCGTTGAAAAACAGGCTGAAATTGAGTATCCGGTGTTAGAATACCCGGTTAAAGTAACGCCGCTGAATTTTGAGAAAACCCCTTTAATTGAGGGGACGTTATTAGGAATTAAAGGTCAATATTTGATATTGGACACCGGTGTACTGAATATACGTAAGTTCTCAGGCTACCAGGTCAGTTTTGTGGCTTAAAGAATAAGGGTGAACCCACCTTTACCGCAAATAAAAAGAATAAAAATTTCCAGTTGTTTATTAACTTAATAATATAATCATTTGAAAATATGAAAAATAATCAACCAAAAGAAGTACGTCTGGCTGACTATCAAATTCCCAGCTACCTTATAGATACGACCCATTTGCATGTTGAATTGGAGGAAGCGGCGACGTTGGTAAAATCGAACTTGCAGATTCGTCGCAACCCGAAATGCCGACTGGAAGGTAAAGTACCATTAGTGCTGCATGGAGTTGATTTACAACTAAAGCGTATTGCGCTGGATGGACATGCGTTGAAGCCAACGGATTTCCAAGTTGATGATGAAACGTTGATTATCCCACAGGTACCGAAAAATTTTGAATTGGAGTGTGAAACCCTGATTCGACCGGCGTTGAATACCTCGCTTGAGGGGCTCTACAAATCCAACAATCTTTATTGTACTCAGTGTGAAGCGGAAGGATTTCGGAAGATAACCTATTATCTGGACCGCCCCGATGTCATGTCTGTTTTTACCACGACTATTGTGGCAGAGAAGGAGAAATATCCAACATTATTGTCTAACGGCAACGATATTGATCAGGGTGAACTGGACAATGGCCGACATTGGGTGACTTGGCATGATCCTTTTAAAAAACCCGCCTATCTGTTCGCGCTGGTTGCGGGCAACCTGAAAGTCATTGAGGACGGGTTTACCACCTGTTCCGGACGAGAAATTCAGCTGCAAATATTTGTCGAACCGGAAAATATTGATAAATGCGAATTCGCGTTGGACTCTCTCAAGCGTGCAATGGCCTGGGATGAGAAGGTCTATGGGCGCGAATATGATCTCGATAAATTTATGATCGTGGCCGTCAATGACTTCAATATGGGGGCGATGGAAAACAAAGGGTTAAACATTTTTAACTCTTCCTGTGTGCTAACAAAACCTGAAACCGCTACGGATACAGCCTACCAACGCGTTGAAGGTGTTGTGGCGCATGAGTATTTTCATAATTGGTCTGGTAACAGAGTTACCTGTCGGGATTGGTTTCAACTGAGTCTAAAGGAAGGTTTTACCGTTTTTCGTGATCAGGAATTTTCTGCAGATATGGGATCACGTACAGTTAAGCGTATTGATGATGTAAGCCTCTTAAGAACTGTCCAGTTTGCTGAGGATGCGGGGCCTATGGCGCATCCAGTGAGACCGGATTCTTATATGGAGATTTCCAATTTCTATACGGTGACTATCTACGAGAAAGGCGCGGAATTGGTGCGTATGATGCATCATCTTTTGGGGGCTGAAAATTTTCGTTTAGGTACGGATTTATATTTTGAACGTCATGATGGTCACGCCGTAACCACCGAAGATTTTGTCAGTGCACTGGAAGATGCCAGCGGTGTCGATTTATGTCAATTCCGTCAATGGTATCAGCAGCCGGGCACACCTAAGTTAGAGGTGACCGACAGTTATGATGCAAAAGAGCAGGTGTATCGGATGACGGTTAAGCAATCCTGCGCTAATAGCGCGGTTAAGATTGATTATCAATCGCTCCATATACCCTTGGCCATGGCATTACTGGATAAGGCTGGCAATGAAGTGGAAGTTGCCGACCTGGAGATTACCGAAGCGGAACAAACCTTTGTATTTGATCGAATCCCCTCCAAGCCAACACCGTCCCTGCTGCGCGGATTTTCAGCACCGGTTAAATTGAGTTACCCTTACAGCCGGGATGATTTGATGTTTTTGATGAGTCACGACGGCGACGGGTTCAATCGCTGGGATGCGGGTCAAAAACTTTCCATCGATATTATTCAGGAAATGATCCAGGCATATCAGAGTGGTAATGACTTGCTGCTGGATGAACGATTGCTGGTGGCCCTGAAAAAAGTTATACAGGATGAATCCTTGGATAAGGCAATGGTGGCGCGAATGTTGACCTTGCCATCGGAAGCCTATTTAAGCGAATTATCGGCACAGGTTGATCCACAAGCTATTCATGCCGTACGCCAGTATGTGCGTACTGAATTGGCAAGGCAGCTCCAAGCAGAACTTTTGGACTGCTATCAGGAGAACCAAAACCCTGGGTGCTATCGACCACAGGCGCAGGACATTGCCCAGCGGAGCCTGAAAAATATTTGTTTACACTATCTGATGTTATTGAAAGATCCTGAAATACTGGCGTTATGCCAAAATCAATTTCAGGTAAGCGGTAACATGACTGACACCCATGCGGCCCTTACCGCTCTGGTTCATTCCGATTACGTTGTCGAGGGAGATGAAGCGTTGAATCGTTTTTACCAACAATGGCGTAAGGACCCCCTGGTGATTGACCAATGGTTTTCAATCCAGGCATCCAACCCGGCTGCGGATACTTTTAATCGAGTTAAAGCACTCTTAAAGCATGAAGCCTTTAGCATGAAAAACCCGAATAAAGTCCGTTCCTTAATTGGGGTGTTCTGTCATCAAAATATGGTTGGCTTTCACCGTCAGGATGGAGCCGGTTATGCTTTCTTGGCGGACCGGGTACTCGAACTTGATGCGATGAACCCTTCAATAGCCGCCCGATTACTGATACCTCTCACGCGCTGGCGCCATTATATTCCCAGCCTGAGTCAACTTATGAAAAAAGAATTAGAACGAATTAGCGTTAAGGAGACGCTCTCAAAAGATGTTTTTGAGATCGCCTCCAAGAGCCTGTAAGAGCAGGCCTGCTCTTAAGGCGTATCTTTGGGTTGGTAGTTCAACACAGTGTGAATTACTGTATCGGACTCAAAGTAAACAACAAAATCACGATAGCGCCATTTGCTGATAGGTGGTTCACCGACTGGATCACTAATTTCCTCCGGTGGACCATATTTTGACTCGACATCCTCCTTATCCATGCCATTGGGCGGGAGGTCAATGTTCTGCAACTCGGGAGCTTGTTTGGAAATACTGATCTCCAATACTTCTGCCGAGGCTAGAGGGGCCAGGATGAGGGTTGTGCTAAAAATGAATGCTAAGATTTTCATGCCTAATCATTTCTCCGTGGGTTCTTTTTCATGGCTTAAACGGCGTTCTTTCGCCTGGAATTGTAATACATGGCGGGCTATTAATTGGCGGTCCGTTTCCGCAAGATGTTCAAAGACAATATTGATCAAATAGTTGCCGCTAATATGTTCATTAAGGTTTACCACTTTGCCGATTAACAATAAGCCGATATAGGAGGGTAACAAGATCAATTTAACGGCGAGATAAGTGTCCAGCGGTATGGGTTTCTTATGGGTGAAAGAAATACCGCCTTCACTGAGTGTTATTTCCTGAGGTGTCGCCTCCTCCAAATCATCACTCTTCTGCATGATGGTATGGGCTAATAGCTCGATTTTTTGATTGATGACTTTTAAGTAGCTGGCAATATGACGATCTTTTTCAGCGATAACGTGTAAGAGCGAGTGACTTTCATTATCGAGGCCATGCAGCTCGTTGAGGAGATAAAACTCCGACGAAATGGGCATCGGAAACGCTGCCTGATTCGTATTAAGCGTCTGCGGGTCAATTTTGGCGAACTCCAGAATTGCCCTATCCTGTATACGATAAAAATCCCTATTATCCTGTACACCCTGTGTCATTCGGTTAAAATCCGCTAGGTTTTAAATTTCTTTAAGTATAACAGTAAAACGGATTCTTTCAGCTCAAACATAAAAAATGCTGGAAGAACTAAAAATTCCTAACTCATTCAGAGAGTTATTGAACATGTTTAAACCTTTGTCCCTGTTTATTGGGTTGCGATATACGCGGGCTAAACGCAGAAATCATTTCATCTCATTTATTTCACTCACGTCAATGCTAGGCATGATTCTTGGCGTTGCCGTGCTGATATTGGTGTTGTCGGTGATGAATGGTTTTGATAGAGAGTTACGCGAACGTATTCTGGGTATGGTGCCTCATGCCACCATTAATGCCCATGGCCCAATGTTGAATTGGCGAGAGGTGGCGGAACAAGCGCAGCAGGACAAATCAGTCATCGCCACTGCCCCCTATATTCAAGGACAAGGTATGTTAACCCATAGCGGTAGTGTGCATGGCGTCATTGTCAGCGGTGTCTTGCCGGAGATGGAAAAAAAGGTGTCTATTATCGGTAATCATATGGTTGCAGGCAGTTTGGAGGATTTACATGCTGGCGAATTTGGGATTATCTTAGGCGACCTATTAGCCAGTAGTTTGCGGGTAAAGCCAGGGGATAAAGTGACTTTGATTTTGCCTGAAGCGAATGCATCGCCTGCGGGCGTATTACCGCGCCTTAAGCGGTTTGAAGTAAAAGGAGTCTTTAAGGTCGGTGCACAACTGGACAGTAGCATGGCCTTGGTACATCTTGAAGATGGCGCTAAGCTCTATCGTCTTGGTGAGGGGGTTCATGGTGTCCGCCTAAAATTGACAGACTTGTTCCAGGCCGCCGATACCGCCTGGCGAATTGCGACCAATTTGCCTGGAAGTTATTGGGCCAGTGATTGGACGCGGACGCAGGGGAATTTATTTCAGGCCATCAAATTGGAAAAAACCATGATTGGGTTGCTCCTGCTCATTATTGTGGCCGTTGCGGCATTCAATATAATTTCGACATTGATTATGGTGGTGACGGATAAACAGGCTGATATTGCTATTTTACGCACCATGGGAGCGAGCCCTGGCACGATAATGAAAACCTTTATGGTGCAGGGAGCGGTCATCGGTATTGTGGGTACGTTTTTGGGAACCCTATTAGGCATTGCCTTGGCGCTATCGGTAAGCGATGTGATTGGCTGGCTTGAATCGACGCTGAACATCCAGTTTTTAAATGCGGAAGTTTATTTTATCAGTTACATACCCTCTGAATTGCGGTTGGAGGATATCGTACTAGTAGCCACTTCCGCGCTTAGTTTGAGTTTCTTGGCAACACTTTATCCTTCGATGCGTGCGGCAAAAGTACAACCGGCGGAGGCACTACGCTATGAATAATCATACCGTGCTTAGCTGTGAAGACTTGTATAAAAGTTATCATGAAGGGCCTCAGGATTTAGCAATCATAAAAGGTATTAGTTTTGCTGTGCAGCGAGGCGAGAGAATCGCGATTATCGGCTCATCTGGCTCTGGTAAATCAACGTTATTGAATCTGCTGGCGGGGATTGACCGGCCGGATCAAGGTGCCGTTTATCTGGGGGGGAAAAATCTGGCACAGGTTAGCGAAAAAGAGCGCGCAGCATTGCGTAATAAAAACCTAGGTTTTGTTTATCAGTTCCATCATTTGCTTCCTGAATTCAGCGCCTTAGAAAATGTCTGTATGCCGTTACTGATCGGAAAAGTTGGAATTACTGAAGCAACAAAGCGGGCGAATGAGTTGTTAACTAAGGTGGGCTTGGCCGAGCGCGTAGAACACAAGCCCGCAGAGTTATCCGGCGGAGAGCGGCAGCGAGTTGCTATTGCCCGCGCGTTGGTATCTACCCCTGACTGTGTGCTCTTGGATGAACCGACCGGCAATTTGGATCGAAAAACGGCGGAATCGGTTCATCAGTTATTACTGGATTTGAATCGTGAGTTTTCAGTCAGTTTTATCATCGTGACTCATGACTCACAGCTGGCAAGCCGTATGGATTGTACCTACGAACTGATTGATGGCCGACTCAATAGATAACTACAGAACTAACTTAACCAAAGATGGTTAATCTTTTATTCAATGCTTTTGGGAAGCAGGGCTCGTATTTTTTCCGGTAGCGGAATAGAGCAGCCTTTCTGAAAATCTAACCAAACCATTTTGGTGCTCCCGATAGTATAGAGCTGATCGGTTTTGTCGTCACGTAACTCATAAAACAGCTGAGCACTCGAGCGACCTGGTGCGCCTCCGTAGAGAGCCAATTTAAGTTTGCAGGGATAAAGTATTTGCGCCAAAAATTGGCAGTGAGCATCGACAATAGTAGGTCCCTCTGTCAATTGGTTAATCGCCAGAGGATAACCCAGCTCTGTCATCCAGTCCGCTCGAATCTGTTCGAAGTAGCGGAAATAAATGGCATTGTTGACATGTCCGAAGGCATCGATATCGCTCCACCGGATGAGGAAACGGCTTTCGTAGAGTAAAAATTTATTCGTTGATGTATCTGGGTGGTATGTCATCAATCGTGTTCCATTCAATGGTATAAAATGAAAATAGAGGTCTTCCTAAGGGCTACCTAAATTCACCGTAAAGATTCGAGTTTCGATTTAGTGCTATGCAGGCAGAAGCAAACAGCTGATTATAGTAGAAAGCACCCATAAGGGATTTGATTAATTGCCAAAATGAGCAAAAATTAGTTTAGTGATAATGCATAATTTATAGTATTCCCTTAAGATGTGCCAAATTTAAATGACAGCTTACTGATGGAAAAAAGCTATGGCGAAATATAGTTTACGCAGATCTCCTGGTCCGTTAATTCGAAGAGTTCACCAAATTGGGGTTTCAATTTTCGCGGATGAATTTAACGACAAGGATATTACTCCATTACAATTTTCCATACTCTGGGTACTCACTACCCATTCTGGTGAAGATCAGGCATCTCTTGCCCAGTATGTTGCTCTGGATAGAACCACTTGCTCCAATATTGTTTCGAGATTGGAGGAGAGAGGGTATCTGCGGCGTGAAGTTGACCCTGAAAACAAAAGGGCTAAATTAGTCTATATTACCGATGCAGGAAGGAAGTTGTTTCGCGAAGTTGAAGTGCTTATGGAGAAAGTATCGAAAAGATTGTTAAAGCCGCTTCTCCCCGAAGAAAGAAAAATATTCTTAAATCTTCTGCAGAAACTTGCTGAAAGCAATAATGAATTGAGCCGGGCGCCAATGCGGTACTTGCCGCTCAAGTAAACCAGATAAGCTCCTAGACTTTCTTTCTGAGCGATTGCGAGGGAGTTTCCCCAAATCTTTTTTTGTACTCCTCAGAAAATCGTCCTAAGTGCTTGATTCCACAGTCAAGTGCTATATTTGTGATGCTGGCGTCGGTAGCGGCGATACTAAGCAGCTTGTGGGCCCTATCCAGTCGTTGCATTTTCAAGTAATACATCGGCGATGTCCCATAGCATCGGTGAAAGGCATTACGTAATGTACGGGCTGTTGTATTTGCCGCTATAGCAAGGTCTTCAAGTAATATTTCTTTATCTAGGTTTTTCCGCATAAAGGCTTCGGCTCTTTTTACGTAAGGTGTAACCTGCGTAGGCTTATTGATTTCTAGGCGGCTTGAATAATTGTGCTGATGAAATTCAATCAACATGGACGCTAATGTTTGTTCGAAGCAGCGGTAGGTGGGCGATGTACTTGTATTGTCAGTTATAAGATTGAGTTCATTGAGTAAAAAGTGGATGTAGTAGCGAATGGCTTGGCCGCCACGACTACTGAAATCGAGTACCGATTTAAAATTCAATGAGCCATTAGATTGATGAGGCAGGAAAATGGCTAATTGTTGATCAATTAATTGCTTATCAATTTTTATGGATAAAAAGCGACAGTCTGCCGAAGCGGCAATTTTAATAGGCTCGTTCGGATTAATCAGTGTTGCTTCCCCTGCGCTGGCGACGTGTGTCTGTTCTCGGTTCGATACTTTGGCTTTACCCGCAAGCACTAACTGGAGTAAGTAAAAACTCTCAAGACAGCCCGGTGCAATGGAGACGGGTGCGCCGTAGTCCAGGTAGACCAGGGAAAGACTATTCATATTCAAATGGTGCAAACGGGTATTAATTTTGGCGCTATGATCCGTGATGCCTAACTGGTGTTGGCAAAACAAACTGCTCACATAATCTCGAACAGAGTTCAGGTCAGTCGATGAAAATACGTTAAATCGGCTGAGAGGTAAATTTGTGCTCATAGCAATGCCTCCCATGTGTAATGCTCTTTTATTTTAGTGTGCTGATTATTAGCATACTGAAAATATTGTATAGATTTTACCCTTTTTGGACAAACTTATTCCGTTAACGGATAGCCGCTTAATCTATGCCGCGTAGAATTTTCTCGAGTATTGAAAGAGCATATTCCAATGGGGGAAGGACGATGAGTAAAAAAAATCAATTATCGGTGACTATGACGACGGGCCTCGCCTGTGTTCTCGGTACGCTAGCTACTGCTAGCGGAGTCGCTGCGGCGGAAGAATCAAAAAGTAAGGGCTTTTATGTGCTGGAAGAAATTGTGGTCACGGCACGCAAACGTGAAGAAAGTCTGCAGGATGCACCTATTTCAATTACTGCCTTCAGTGGCGAAGGGTTAGAGCAGCGTAATATCACTGCGTTAGCGGATATCAGCCAGATTACGCCTAATCTAGTGTTTAACGCCAATGCGCCGATTTCCGGTAGTAGTGCGACAGCGTCTGTATTTATCCGGGGCATTGGACAAAACGATTATACCCTGGTCACCGAGCCGGGCGTTGGAATCTATATCGATGGTGTCTATATCGCCCGCTCTGTGGGCGGCGCTTTGGATCTGGTTGATGTCGCACAAATAGAGGTGCTGAGAGGTCCGCAGGGTACACTTTTTGGTCGAAATACTATTGGTGGCGCAATAAGTATCACATCGAAAAATCCCAATGAAGAACTAGGTGGCAAGGTGCAGTTAACCTTGGGAGATGACGATCTGATGGATTTTAAAGCTAAACTGAATCTTCCCATTAGTGAGACATTGATGAGCAGTATCTCTATTTCGTCAAAGCAGCGCGATGGCTTTGTTAAGAATGTTGAGACTGGGCGCGATCTTGGTGATGATGATTCGCTTTCAGGTCGGGTGGCGCTTCGTTGGTTACCCTCTGATAGTGTTGCAATTGATGTTAATGTTGATGCAACCCGAGAGCGGGAGAACAGTGCTGCGTCATTTGCAGTGGCTGCTGATGGTTTATCGCCGTTAGGTGCTGCAAATAATGTGGTGTTTTTAGGTCATTTGGGTTGCGCGCCCCCGCCAGGACCACTAGATAACCCCAACTGCTTCAACAGCCAATGGGTCACCAACGGCAAGCGCATTAGCAATGGTACTCACCCGCAATACAGCGAGTTAGATATATGGGGCGTAGGTTTAACTGTCGAATGGGATATCTCGGAAAGTTTAACGCTCAAATCAATAACTTCCTATCGGGATTTGGATAGCGCATTTTCGCAAGATGCGGAC
>JAIPFG010000060.1 GCA_021736745.1 Pseudomonadales bacterium | reverse complement strand
CTCTCGGTTACAACATTCGCGTCAACTGCGTCCTCCCCGGAATGATCCAAACACCTATGTTGACCGGCTTAATTCGGGACATGGCCGGACTCGGCGCTTTCGGCACCCAAGACCCGAAGCAACTCGAACACATCGCCGCATCATTACACCCTATCGGTAGATTCGGTGCCCCTGAAGAAATCGCCAAGGGGATATTATTTCTTGCATCAGAAGATTCAAGCTACATGACCGGCGCAGAGTTGATTATTGATGGGGGGTACATTGCCAGATAGCCATAATATTCAAGCCATCCATTCTTTTTGCTGTCTAATATCTTAGACTTTTGCAAACCCAACAATCCAAGTTATTATTTACAGGTCAAACCGCTTACCACATGGAGAAATGTCTGTGAATCAAATAACAAAAATCTTTACAGTGCTTACCGTTATAACACTTCTTTCCACCATCCAGGCTAATGCATTCAGTTTAAGTGACGTCGCCAAAGGTGTTGCCGGAAAAATGGCCATCAATAAAACTTCAGAGACCATTAGTGGCGGGGATAAAGTAAAGCAGGATGTTACTACTTTGACACCTGCACAAGTCGCATCGGCAAACCCAATTGTTTCCACTCCTTTATCCGTTACACTAGAGACCGCAAAGGGCTCAATAAAACTATTTTCGAAACGTCCTAAAGTTGCTCTGGCCGGCTACAATATTGGCGCCTTCCAAACTGCAGAAATTTCCGGTTCTACTTCTCGTGGGCAGGGAGCCTCCGCCAGTATGAACATTATCCTTGAAGGTGTCGATGCAGAGATGCTGCAACGAATTGCCGATGCGGCACAGGACGACCTTGTCGTCCAACTGCAAGCAGCCAATATTGAAGTAATAGATGCACAGACTCTTTTTCAGTCGGCCGAAAGCAATGAGATCAAACGCTCCTCTGAGCCAGTTAATGGCAAACAAATGGATGGTCGAGCACCCAAAAAGCTAATAATGGTCGGGCCTTCAAACATAGGGGCGGTCAGAATGTTTAGCTTGGTTCCCAAAGGTTTCAATGGCAATATAGGTGACCAAGCCAGTGCTGCTCTGGACGCCGTTGTCATTTACCCAAACCTTGCGCTCGACTTCGCCTGGACCTCAGGTGGCGGTCAATCCATGTTGAAAAAAAGCGTGAGCGTAGAAGGAGGAGTCCGTTTTGCGCTCGACTCCTTTAGTAATTTCTACGCGATTTACTCCAAAGATGGCCGGTTTGTCGATAGCGCTGTTACATTACAGCTTAAAGAAGACGTCGGTGTTGATGATATTTTTGCTCGGGTCGAGCTGACTGATTCGAAAAATAATAGCGGCGCTGTTGGAATTTCCAATGCTCTGGGTTTTGGAATGCACAGCAAAAAAGGTAATAACTACCTAGTTACCGTTGACCCACAACGATACGAAGCTTTAGCGCTAAATGCAGCCAAAGGATTTAACTCAGCTTTGGTGCAACAAATCAAATTGGCAAAAGGGCTTTAGTGCAAATCGTATTGGGATCTCAGCCAGCCTTGACCGATTTTCTGGAAAGGCTGGTGATTCTATAAATAAAGCTTAAGATCCTGTATTGGAAAATAATTTTCGTTTGATATTTGCAAACTTAATTGCGGTAGTTTAATACACGGTTTGACCATCACTTTACCTCCAGAAAAATGGTTATCTGTTGTCGGACCATTGAAAATAATTTCTTGGTTCCCTATAAAAGGCAAATTAGGGCCCAAGAATGCAAGCATCTTGGGTATGTCACGCTTGTATTAACAGCGACAGTGATCACCCGGTGGTTAAACGAGCACCACAATAAATTCGACTCTCAAATACCTGTGTCTCCGGTAACAGGTACTCCATATAGAATTGCGCGCTGGCCCATTTGCTTTGATACAAAACTGAGCCACTACCAACAGCAGCGGCCATTCGCAACCACATCCAGGCACCCGCTATATGTCCGACCATAAACAAATAGGGCGTGGCGGCAGCTTCCACATCATCTAATGAGTCCTGGCTCGCTTTTACGAGAAAATCAGTAGCAGCGGTTAAACGCACTATTCCTTTCGCCAGATTTTCAGTCAGGCCCTTTAATTCAGGGGAATTTGCATGCTTCTTTATATCTTGCTCAATACGTTGAATAAAAAGGGTATAACCACGCCCCCCTTTTCGCAACAGCTTGCGCATCACCAGATCGAGCGCCTGAATACCGTTGGTACCTTCATAAATGGACAAAACCCGGCAGTCGCGCACACGTTGTTCCATTCCTTCATCGGTGATATAGCCATGCCCACCCATCACCTGAATACCCAGATTCGCCACTTGATACGCGTGATCCGAGGCCCAGGCCTTACATACCGGCAATAAGAATTCGGCGAATAAACGACTATCCTGTCGTTCGACTTCGGATGCGCCATACCAGGATTTATCAAGGTTAAAGGAGGCTTCCAACACCAAGGCCCGCATGGCCTCGGTGTAAGCCCGCATAGTTGCTAACATTCGTCGAACGTCAGCATGTTGAATGATACCGGTGTCGGCCCGCCCCCCCTGTTTACGTTCATTGGCATAAGCAATGGCACTTTGGGTTGCCGCACTTGCGATTCCCACACTTTGCGCCGCCACTTCCAAACGCATCAGGTTCATCATGGTAAATAAGCATCTGAGCCCTTCACCTTCCACACCGATACGATAACCCACCGCCTGATCAAAATTTAATACGCAGGTAGGAGACGCTTTCAGTCCCATTTTGTGTTCGAGACGGGAGACAGATACTTGATTTATTTTTTTCGGCTGATCAAAACAACGTTTCGGCACGAGAAATAATGTCAGGCCGCGGGTCCCTGCAACGGCACCTTTGGTTCGGGCCAAGACAAAGTGCAGAATTTGCTCAGTGTAATTTTGATCACCACAGGTGATAAATATTTTAGCGCCAGTCAACTGATATAAACCGTCATCTTGTTTAACGGCGCAGGTCTTTATGGCGCCAACATCGGATCCTGCCTGCGGTTCGGTGATGGCAATGGTGGCGCCCCACTCACCTGCAATAATGGGTGGTATGACTTTTTCCTTTAATTCCGCATCGGCGTGCTCAATAAGCAATGTCGCCGCAGCGCGTAGCATACAAGGCATCATGCCGAAAGCAACACAGGCACCATTCACAATTTCAGATATCGCGGTCGCCAGACTAATAGGTAGCGCCTGTCCGCCGTACTGCTCAGGCAAATCCAAACCGATCCACCCACCCGAAGCATACTGGCGAAAAGCATCCCGGAATGCTTCAGGAACCTCAACCCGTCCATCAACGAACCGGCAGCCTTGGGCATCACCTAATGGGTTTAAAGGGCTTAGCACCTCCGTGCTAAAACGACTTCCTTCTGCAATTATCGCTTCACCCAGATCCAGATCGGCATGTGAATAGGCGGGCAAATGGAACAGCTCATCCCAACCCAACACTTTATTCAATACAAATTGAATATCTTGTTCGGGCGGAACATAGGCATGCGACATATACATTTTCTCTTTTATTCAGCCGTTAACGCGTCAACTGATTCTCAATGTTTTTCATATCCAGATAGACATGAGCACTCGTCACCTTGCCTTGTTCGTTGAAGGTCAGCACAGCGACATTGGGCATCGTCACTTCAATACCTGTCGCTTTGTGGATACCCACCGTATGCAATTCAACAGAGGCCCTTCTGCCTTCAATGATAGTACCGACTATCGTTTGCACCATGCCTTCATATCTTTCATTAAGGCTGACATAGAGTTCACGAATTTGTACTTTACCCTTTGCATTACCCATTGGCGTAATACGCTCTGCTTCCTCCGACCAATTATCCATCCAATCATCCAGATTTCCTTGGCTTAAATCCTCGTTAAAAGAATCAAAGAAAGCCGTAACCCACTGGTGGGTCTGTGTTGTTGGCTCGATGTCCTGAGCAAAAGTGATGTTAGCGGTGACGATAAAGCCAACGATTAACAAGAGCTGGTTTAGCCTTGCGAAATAGGTCATCGATCCTTCTCCTTGAACATTAGAACCATTAGTTACGTGAATTTTGACTGCCTAATTTTTTAAAATACATAAGCAACCCCATGAACCCGCTCATAAAACCACTGATTGACCCGCTAAGACCATTGTTGAGTGCATTTTGAAAAAGATCCTGAGGGAAAGGCACAAAAAAATAATTCACCAAAAAGGACAAGAACAAACCGACCGTCGCACCAATAGCACCTGCCAATAAAGCTTCTTTACTATGACTTTTCATTGTTATTCCCGTCAGTGGATTGCTGTATGGCGGAGGCCATCACTTGATCACGTAATAATTTTCGGCTGACTTTTCCGGTATTCCCACGCGGCAATTCGTCGACAAAACGAAACTCTCGTGGTCTTTTATAACCGGAAAGTGCGCTTTGGTTAACATGCTCTTCCAGTTCCTTCGTAGTAACGAGTTCCTTACAGATGACAAAAGCCGTAATTTTTTGGCCCCACTTTTCATCCGGTATACCAATCACCACACACTCGCTCACCGCCGGATGACTCAATACCACTTCTTCCACCTGCCCCGGCAGAACGTTAATACCGCCACTGATGATCATGTCATCGATACGCCCGCTCAGATACAGATAACCATCCTCATCCATAACCCCCATATCCCCCGAACGCCACCAGCGTCCAACAAATATCCGGCGGGCCAACTCCGGTTGCTCCCAAAGCTGATTCGCCACCGAGGGCCCACTAAAAATTACCTCGCCCTCTTCACCTGCAGGCAGTGTCTCTTCGGTAGCGCCCCCCGGCCTGATGACGCGAACCTCTACATCCATCGCCGGTTTGCCTACACTGGCCATTTTGTCATTATTGGTATAATCCTCTGGCAGCATCACTGTGCAGCCGCCCCAGGATCCCGTTTCAGTCGTCCCGTAGGTATTAATGACCTGGCTGCATATTTTTTCCCGAATCTGAGACATAGTGGCTATATCCATCGGCTCACCCGCATAGCCAACCCGCTTTAATGAAGACAGATCATAGTTTTCAGGCTGTTCACGTAACAGCATTCGCCACATGGTGGGCACCAGAAAGCAGACGCTGGCTTTTTCGCGCTGCATGGTCTGCAGATACAGTTGCGGATTCCATTGACTCAGATAAACAATTTTGGAAGCACCGTAGAGAAAAGGTAGGGTGCAGTTATACCAGCCAATAAAGGCCGTACTGAAAATATTCAGTGTACAGGCCTGCTCATTCGCTAACATATAATACGACCCACAACGACCGCTCGCCACCAACGTCCGGTGAGTGTGCATAACCCCCTTGGGAATGCCCGTGGTACCGGATGAAAGCGCAATGACGGCGGTATCATCGGCCTTAATCGGCATCGGCTCAAAATCCAACTCATAGCGATTAAGGCACCAGGGAATGACCGGAATACTTTCTTGTATCTGCTCGACGACTGGCGTAATAGCAGAAACCGCCCGCACCAAACCCGTAAGCGATGAGGACTTTGCCTCAAGAATACCGGCCATATCCTCATAGGCACCATCAAAAACCAGTACCCTTGCACTCAGACGCTGCAAAATGGCCACCAGCGTCGCCTCCGATTCACGAACATGCAGGGCGCAAGGTATTGCACCTAATTCAATCGTCCCAAACAGAGCTACCGCGTGACTCACCGAAGGCGGCATTAAAAGCGCCACTCGATCACCTTTGCGGACACCTAAGGTATGTAGCAATTTTGCCATACGCTGCACTTTATCGAGCAACTCAGCATAGGTGTATCGGCTGACGCTATCGACCACTGCCTCATTGTCCGGATAGTTTTTAGCTGCCCGATGTAGCAGGTCACGCAATGTCAGTTCTGGTTCAAGCATCGGAAATCACCATTAGACCTGTAACGTTAAACGTCTCGAGTTAACTTATAGTCTTGCAGCCCCGGCTTATATTCCCGATTTTTGAAGGATTTCAATGCGGTGCGAATCCAGTCATCATCGGTCAAACGGGACAACTCAAACAACTTGGCAATTTCGTAATCAATGGCCTCAGGGAAATCCATATCAAATATCCTTTCGTATACTTCCTTGGTTTTTTGCAACACAATCCGGCCTTTACGTACCAAACCATCCACTACCTTTTGAGTGTGCGCATCCAGTTCCGCCAAAGGTACTGACTTCGAGGCCCAACCCAGCTCTACCGCTTCTTTTCCGTTAAAAGTGTCTGCCGTCAGAGAGTAGTAAAGCGCCTGCTTACGTGAAGGCATATTGTTGGCAACCGTCCAGGTCGTGCCGCCGCCAGGGAAGATACCGAAGTTGACCTCAGAAAGTCCCCAGGTAGATTCATCCGCTACTATCGCGATATCACAAAGTCCGACAACTTCCATGCCTCCGCCAAAGCACCAGCCATTCACCTTGGCAATAGTGACTGCGGGAAAGGCTTTCAGATGCTTCATCCAGACAAAGGAATAACCAACGCCTTCCTCAAACTTTTCTGGATCATCCCAGTTATCGAAAAAACACTTCTCCAGATCCATACCACCGCAAAAAGCATTGCCTGCGCCGGTGAGCACCATGACTTTTACCTTAGCAGCCTCAACCTCTTTGAGTGCATCGCACATCTCCGCATGCAATGCTGGACTCATACAATTTTTCTTTTCCGGGCGATTCAATGTGATGTTGGCGACATCACCCGAAATGTCGAGAATAATATTTTCGTAATTGCTCATTCTGTTAACCTCTGCTTGATGACAAAACACTGACAGTCGGAAAAATAGTCCGCGATTTAGTGACGAAATAATAAGATTTCGTTATAACAAAGGTAATGCCAATCCCGAAAACCCTGTTCAAATTCCGTAGCAACCGCTATTTCACACACACTGATGGGCCTATCGCGGGGATTCCCAAGGTCTATGGCTTAAGCTATGATAAAGACCTCTTTTTAACGTTCCTGGATCACCATGAACTATCACCCACTGGCAACACATAATTTATTGCATAACGGAAATATCCGTGACGTCATCAACGTCGGCAATCAATTATTCTGGCAAAATCGTTGTGAGTCAGGTGATCCCGGCGGGCTGATCAAAGCTCAATTTAACGGCCTCAACTTGGGCCCCATTTCGATTGTCTATTTAACCTTTGGTGCGGATGTCACCATCGAACCGGTCTGTAATGAACAACACTTTATCGTGCAGACGACCTTGTCCGGTCAGAGTACAACACAAAATGGGCGCCGGGTGGTCTTAACCAAACCCAGTGATATTGCGGTCATCGATGCCTCATTACCTACTAAAATCCATTTCAAACAGGGATGCGCCCACTTGGTACTGAAAATTGACCGTGGTTTGATCAATCTAAAATTGCAGGCATTATTGCAGCAGGAGATTAATCAGCCGGTCACTTTTGATTTATTGACGCAACCCAACGACGCCTGTAAGAAAGCATGGATGGAAACCATGAATTTCCTTTGCTCCTTTTACGATAAACCCAGTCCCCAAATACTGCAAAATCAGCATCTGCTTAATAGTCACATCGATATGGCAGCCTGCACCCTGATCAGTTCTCAACCGCATAATTATTCAGAGAGATTGAATATCGACCAACTCAGCGCAGCGCCAAGGCATGTCCGCCGTGTCTGCGAATTTATCGATGCCAATATTAAGGGCGTTATCTCCATGAACGATCTCTGTGAGGTCAGCAAGACGACAGAACGTACACTACAGAATGCCTTTAGAAAATATATGGGGCAGACACCCACCACCTTTATCCAGTCCAGACGTCTGCACCATCTCCATCAAGCGCTAAAGAACGCTAAGGGCTATACCAATGTCAGCCGTATTATGTGGGAACATGGTATTAATAATCCCGGTCGCTGGGCGCAACTGTATTTTAAGCGTTATGGCTGCTACCCCTCGGAAACCCTCAGCGGCAGCATCAAATAGTCTACCGGAGTAATCCATGACTGACCCTGTTTTCTTAATTACCGGAGCTTCCAGCGGCATCGGCGCCGCCACAGCCAGAGCTGCCGCCAAAGCTGGCTACCGCTTAGTATTGGCTGCTCGCTCCACAGCTAAATTAAATGCTCTGACCGAAGAACTTGGCGGCGCTAACCGCGTCCTCGCCATCCGCTGTAACGTGCAGGAAAAAAAGGACTTGGACGCCATGGTGACAACCGCTTTGCACCATTTCGGTCGTATTGATATCGCTTTCGCCAATGCCGGTCGAGGCGGTGAACCCGGAGGATTCAGTGATGCTGATCCAGACGTTTGGCGCGATATGATTCTCACCAATATTCTCGGCACAGGCATGACCGTGCAGGCTTGTCTACCCGCATTGAAAAAAAGCAAGGGACATCTACTATTGACCGGTTCCGTGGCTGGACGCGTTACCATCACTGGCTCAATGTACAGCGCTACCAAGTGGGCAGTGAGTGCCATCGGTTATGGTGTGCGCGAAGAATTAAGGGGAACCGGCATTCGGGTGACCTTAATTGAACCGGGCATTACCGATACGGCTTTTTTCGATAACCCTCCGGAAAATGCCCTGTCTGCAGAAGACATCGCTAATGCCGTTATCTATGCGGTCAGTCAGCCACAGCACGTTGATGTAAATGAAATTCTTATCAGGCCAACCCCAAAGATTACGTAATGATTTGCCACCAGAGTTATAAATCACGCCGGTGGCAAATCCATTGAAGGCTAGTCATCCTCTAACATATAGGTTGGCTTTTTCCAAATACCACGCTCGAACATCCTTTCCGTTGCGGCACGTACGATCTTGTCATTCTCGGCATGACGTAACGGGGGGCACTCCAGACAACGGTTCTTTTCATACATGGGTTGATCGTAAATTATCCGATACTGTTCTGTACGTAAGTCCCGCAGCCAGTTACCCCACAGAGAACGAGCCCGGTATTGGCGCAATGCTTCAATGTCAATGATGCCGCCCGCATAGGAGGCGGTTCCGCCGGAATGGTGTTTGGAAATAACGCGGCCCTGATAATCGGCAATCATGGACTCCCCTCCCGTGACATCAATGGGATGTATTGATTCCGGCGTAACATAGTAACCGGCTGGGTTGGGAGCAATCACATACATGGTATTGTCCAGAGCCCGCGCACGATTCTGGACATCCCACAGGCCATTGCCCACATAAGGTTCCGGGTAACTGGGACGATACATGATCTCAGCCCCGTTCATTGCCAGGCCTCTGGCGGTTTCGGGATAGCTTCCCTCCATACAGACGATAGTGCCAATGCGACCAATGTCGGTGTCGACCACAGGGAAGAATGCATCAAGGCCATCACCATAGAGCTCAATCCAGCGATCCCAGACGTCATGCGGAACGGTGGAATGTTCTCGTGCAAACACCTGCATTTTGTAGTGCGTGTGGATCACCTCACCATCAGGGTTAATCACAAAAGCGCAGTTGAAAAAGCGCTCAGGGAATTCGGGATGCTTTGCTTTGGCCTGAGCAATGATATAAACATCCAGTGCTTTTGCCAGTTTGCCTAATGCATCGGTTTCGGTACCGGGAATATCGATGGCCGTACGATTAACATAATCGACATGGTCCCAATCAAATATTTCATCGGTAAAACCCTGCAATGCGCCTTCCGGCAAGGTCAATAAGCGTACCGGCAAATCAATACTGGTTAGCCAATAGGCGGCATGCGCCAGCTCTGATATATGGTCAATATTATGCTGTATATCCTCGCGTTTTTGCGCACCACGCATCATGGTTTGTAACGCCAGAGCCATATATTGTTCAATGGGTTTTTGCTTAGCCATTATCTTTCCTCACTTTAAACTCAACTCGTTTAATCTAACGGAGAACACCTTAGGGTAACAATGAGCAAAACGAAGCAATTGGGCTAATTCGGAATCCTTTTTGCCTAATCAAGGCAAGCGATGAGAGGGTGACAGTGGCCAGGTAATAAGACCACTTTGACCCGGAGTCAACGGACACTTTCAATCGATCCTCACGAACCCTAACCAGCCGAGTTTCTACGCGTAATCTCAGCGATCAATTGACATACTGTTCATCTGATAACAAAGTCTGGTAGGATAGTGACGTTAAGCTGTTTTCTTCTTTCCGTGAGTTGGCACATAGCAGCATGATACAAGCAAACCCACTTTCCAATCACAACCTGTTTGTTTCTCACGACTTAGGAGAAACACAGGATAAAATTAGCCGATTTATCTGGCCGCACCGTATGCAGGCAAAGCAGACCAGTCAGATACAAGCACGACTGGACGGCATCGCGTTAGGCGATATGGGTTTGTATTTTCTACGTTACGGGACGAAAGTGGAAATCGATGCCGGAGAGATATCGGATTATTATCTTATTCAGACGGCACTTTCCGGCAAGGCTAACGTTGCTAATGGCCGTCATCACATTGATACTTCGCCAGGCTTCACAACACTCATTTCGCCACGGGGCGTCACCAAAATCCAAATGGATCCGGATTGCAGCTATTTAGTGCTTACTCTTAAACGACAGGCATTGGAACAACAGTTATCAAGGCTACTCGATAAAAGCTTACCACAGCCAATTCTTTTCGAGTTATCTTCAACCCAGAGCAGTCACACGGTCGTGCTGCAACAGACC
The DNA here is from genome assembly GCA_021736745.1 of Pseudomonadales bacterium. Lineage (GTDB taxonomy): Bacteria > Pseudomonadota > Gammaproteobacteria > Pseudomonadales > IMCC2047 > JAJFKB01. The sequence continues at coordinate 2,029 of JAIPFG010000060.1, read as the reverse complement.
TTGGCGCACCTGTGTCAGCAATATAATGATTTTGCCGGCCAACTCGATCAACCGCGACTCAACCATCAATTCAGTGAGCTGGTCATTTCTCTATTGCTGAATACTTGGCGACATAACTATTCAGACCAATTACAACAAACCGCATCAACACCGTTACCTTGGCATGTGCGCAGAGCTACGGACTATATCAAAGACAATATTCGCTGCAATATCTCTCTACAGGAGGTTGCACGTCAGGTCGGCGTAACACCGCGCACATTACAAAACGGATTCAATCACTTCCTAAACCAAACCCCTTCACAATACATTCAATCTTTGCGATTAAATTTAATTCATCGCGACCTGCAACAGGCCAGCCCGCAGGAAACAAGCGTTACACAAATTCTACTTAATCAAGGGATTAATGATGCCGGGAGATTTGCTCAGTTATATAAGAGAAGGTTTGGGGAGCTGCCCTCAGAAACACTCAAACGCTGATCTTTGCTAAATTTTGAATATAAAAAAAGCCGGGTCTCGAGAGCCCGGCTTTTAGCTAGACTAACGCTCAATTATTGAGCCGGTTTTTCCACCTCTGTTTTAATTATTGCCATCACACGTCGGTTTTGTTGACGCCCTTCCTTCGTATCATTGCTGGCTCTCGGTTGTGACTCTCCATATCCAACGGCCTTCACGCGGTCGCCATCAATACCGTGCTGGTTGATCAGCACATTACGTACAGCATTGGCTCGTCGCTCTGATAAACCCTGATTATAAGCGTCATCGCCCGTACTATCGGTATGGCCTTCAATCGTCGCGCTAGTGGACGGGAACAGTTTCATGAATTCACCGACGTTTTTTATTTCCTCATAAAAAGCTGGCTTAACCACCGCTCTGTTAAGATCGAACAGCACTTCCAGTTCCACCGATACCGTTTCTTTGATCACGTACTGGCAGCCGTTCTCATCCACACGTGCGCCAGTCGGTGTATTCGGGCACTGATCCTTATCATCGTAAACACCGTCTCCATCGCTATCGAGGGGGCAACCTTGACTATCGACAGAAACCCCAAACGGCGTATTGGGACAACGATCCTGATCGTCATAGACGCCATCGCCATCACTATCCAGTGGCGCAGCGACTGACGCCACTTTTTTTCCACGCTTGCCGAAGAAGTAATCCAAACCAACCATCAAGGCAAGGTCGGTATTTGATTCCGAAGTGTTACGGACAGCTCTTAAATCACCACGCAACGCCAGGTTATCGGTAAAGTATTTTTTAAACCCACCGCCAACGTTAACAAAAGACTGGTCATCCGAATCAATACCAGCCATATCGGGATCAATATCAAATTCACCCGCACCAAAAACCAAATAAGGCACCACACCACCAGCGGATTCCGTGAAGTGATAAAGTAAGTCAGCACGATAGCCACTGATGTCAAAATCCACATCTCCGCCACCGATCAAATCCAACTCGGTTTCACCTAAATCAATGTAACTCGCTTCAATACCCCAATGCTCTGAAAACTTATAGCCAAGCCCAAGCACACCACCACTGGTATCGGAAATATCATTGTCGCCAAACAGATAGTGTGTGGCGCCGCCAAAAATATTCAAACCCGTTTCTTCACCCGCAACAGCGGTATTGATGCTACCAAATGACAAGGCTGAAATACCTATCAAAATGGAAATTTTCTTGAACATAATGCTTCTCCTAATCAATGAATATCCTTTTACTGCGCTTTGCTTTGTTACAGAATGAATACAAAGCTGAATGGCGCGCACATTATTATAACGATAATTCTTTAGCAATAGGTCCTTAAAAAATATATTACCTCTGCCTTTTAAACAACCTTTTCGCCTTTCGCTTGCTTATCAGCATGATAGGATGACCGGACAAGTGGACCGCTGGCTACGCTAGTAAAACCAATCTGCCGGGCATAATCCGCATACTGCTCAAACTCATCCGGATGCACAAACCTCTCGACCGCCAAATGATTTAAACTCGGTTGTAAATACTGGCCAATGGTAATCATATCCACCTGATGCGC
>JAIPFG010000059.1 GCA_021736745.1 Pseudomonadales bacterium | reverse complement strand
ACACGTATGAGAGCGCAAGCCTATCCCGCCGAAGATGTGAAAAAAGACCCGCACCCTGAAGAGATGATGAATCTTTATTTATATCTGATGGGACCCGATAGCCAAGGGGTGCAAGGCCAGTCTCTCAAGGCTCAATAATCCCCTTAACAAGGCCTCAACGACATCTTTTGGCAGGGCGACTATATTTTGTCGTCCAACTAGGCCTTACCTTACCCCCACCACCAAAAACCTGCGTCAAAACATTGACTTCCATCGTATCCTTTTGTTTTATATGTAATTTTATAGCCAATAAAGCTGGCACGAAATTCGCAGTACTCCATAACATACGTTTTTGCGTTTACTTTAATGCAACGATTGGCCTGACAAGTTTGGAGAAGGAAGCAAATATGACCAGCACGTTACACAATGACAACGTTTTTAATCTCATGCAAAGATTAGAGCCGGCTCGTGCGCTATTTTCCGAAAAGCAAATGAAAAACCGTGAGATGTTGTTGAACCTGACAAACGATTTACAAACCTCTTTGGAAATAGACGATATTCTCCATCTGTTTCTCAATCGAATACGCACACTGGTGCCTGTCGACGGTCTGACCTATACCCATGAAGAGACAGCCATTCACTTCACCTCCACCCTCCAGGGGAAGCATAAAATCAGCTACCACCTAAATTCTGATCAAGGAGACCTCGGGGTTCTGGTTTTTACTCGCAACCATCGTTATCAACCTAAAGAGTTGAGTATCATGGAAAACTTAATACCCTGCTTACGTTATCCATTGCGCAATGCATTGAAGTATCACCAAGCAATAACCGCCTCAACAACAGACGCCCTGACTCAATGCGGAAACCGACAAGCGCTGGATGCCGCATTAGACCGGGAAATCGCTTTAGCACAACGCGACCAAACACCCCTATCTGTTATCCTATTTGATTTTGACCACTTTAAGAGGATTAATGATCAGTACGGACATCCGGGTGGCGATCAAGTGCTCCGACTTGCCTGTGCTAATATTAAGAACAGCATGCGTAAAACCGATTTATTATTTCGATACGGCGGCGAAGAGTTTGTGATTCTATTACACAAAACCAACCAGGACGGAGCGCTAAAAGTAGCGGAAAGAATTCGTCGGCAAATTGAGTCCGATAACATCATTTTTAAAGGTCAACCTATCCCGATAACCATTAGTCTTGGTCTTGCAACATGGCAAGAATACGACGGTATTAATTCAATTATTGAGCGCGCGGATAAGGCGCTTTATAAAGCGAAGCGCCTAGGTCGAAATCAGGTTTGTTCAGGGCATTCCGTCGTTTAGGCTAACGGTTGGCAGCGCATAAACCAGGTTGATGATAGCTGAGAGACAAGCTCGTCGCCACGCAAGATGCGATTATTCAACTTAATCATTCCCTCATTTACTCTGCTTTGCAGCGGACGGGCCTCAGTGATCTCGGTTTCTGCGCGTAAAATATCACCCGCATAGACCGGCTTAAACCAGCGAATGTTATCCCAGCCGGGGGAAACAATAATCTGAGCATTTGGAAAAGCATCCTTACTCATTCGACGCCAGATGGCAGAAATTTGCGGCCCCGAGGCGATGATTCCATCCCAACCTAACGCCTTCGCTTTCGTTTCATCTAGATGGAATGGCTCAGGGTCGTAAAGGCGGGCAAAGGCCAGCATTTCTTCAATTTTCATTTCCCAGTGACCATAGTCAAACCGGTCACCCACGGAAAAATCCTCGAGCCACTGATGGGCTAAAAAAGGTGATGTCATTTTTTCCATTATTTCCCCAAAATTTGGATCGCTTAGCCTAAACCGTTAACAGGTTAAATCTATCTGACTCATAATGGCCTAAAGATACGCTCCAATGCTTTACGATATTCATTCGGTATCGGCTGACTTTTTAGTTTATCCGCATCAATACAGGTGGTCTTGGTTTTTGCATCGACGCAAACAGTCCCATTGACATCAAAGATATAGCGTATACCCAGCGAGCTACGACCTATATGGAAGCAAGTCACCTTGATCACCGGACGATCACCAAATCGTAGCGGCGCTTTAAAATCAATTTCGGTATGCACCATAGGGAAGGCGATACGCTTTTCCTGTATTAACAGGTAATAGCGTTCGCCGATGTATTCTTCCCAAAGGTTTTCAAAGGCTTCATGAATAAAATTATTAATGCGCGGATAGTAAGCGATACCTGCCGGATCCACATCACCGAAGCGTACCAATCGGCGTGTAATAAATACTTCTCCATCGCCTTCTTTAGACTGACCGGAGCTTAACAAATCCGCTGCCTTTGACATCTTCAACTAACTGGCCGCCTTCACCGCCGCAATGGCAGCCTCATAATTTGGCTCTTGAGTGATGTCAGGCACCAATTCGGAGTAAACCACTTTACCCGAGGAATCGATCACCACTACGGCACGTGCGCACAACCCACGCAAGGGGCCGTCCGTGAGCAACACCCCATAATCTTTGGCGAATTTACGCGTGCGCAACATTGAAAGTGCCGCCACATCAGGCAACCCTTCAGTGGTACAAAAGCGTCCCTGAGCGAAAGGCAGATCCATTGAAACCACCAACACCTTAGCGTTTTCAATACTTGATGCCAAGCGATGGAATTCACGGGTAGAAGAGGCACACACCGGCGTATCGAGGCTTGGGACTATGTTGATTAAGCGCACCCCGGGGAAATCCGCCAAATGACAATCCTCCAAATTACTCGCCACCAACTCAAAGTCAGGTGCGATGGATCCCGCCTGTGGCAGGTCGCCATAGGTATTTATCTCTGTACCTTTAAAAGTCACTGTTGCCATAATTATTCTCCTGTTACCTCAGCCATTATTATTCAATGATATAAAACCGGCATTAGCGCCTCGGTTTACGCCGCTTCTGCCGTTCCTGATCCGCTTTTTGTTGCTGTGACGGCAGGGAAACCTTACGTCTGGGTAAACCTACCAAATCGTAAAGCACATCAACATCTTTTTGCTCCAAATACTCCCACTGCCCAACCTTTAAGCGGGATGGCATAAAAACCGGGCCAAAGCGCACACGTTTGAGCCGGTTCACTTTTATGCCCTCTGACTCCCACAAACGACGTACCTCTCGGTTTCGTCCTTCCATCAGACAGACATAATACCAACGATTTGCTCCTTCCCCTCGACTCTCGACAATATCGGTAAAATTCGCCTCGCCGTCTTCCAGTTCAACACCCGTCAACAGCCGTTGCTTCATTTCTTCCGTAACATTACCCAGCACACGCACCAAATATTCCCGGTCAATTTGCGATGAAGGGTGCATTAATTTATTGGCCAGATCGCCGTCAGTCGTGAAGAGTAGCAGTCCTGAGGTATTAAAATCCAAGCGCCCTACGGCGATCCATCGACCACTCTGCAACTTCGGCAGTCGGTTAAACACACTCGGGCGTCCTTCCGGATCCTTGGCTGAACAGATCTCACCTTCGGGCTTGTTATAGAGTAAAATCTTTGTGACCGGTTCCTCCTCTATTTTTAATTTGAGAGTACGGCCATCCAGAACTATTTTTTCTTCACCACTCACCCGGTCACCCAGCTTCGCCACTTGACCGGCAACACGTATTCGGCCTGCGGCTATCCAACCTTCGATTTCACGACGTGACCCAAGCCCTGCCCGCGCCAACACTTTTTGTAACTTTTCACCTTGCGTCATGAATTTTCTCTAATCTCGTTGGGGGAGTAATGTGGTTTTAGTTTGGGTTACTTCAATCGACGAGGCAAGATTCAATATGCCACGACCAAACAAGTGCACAGGCTCAATCCAGTGCTACCTGCGGCGCCAGATCGTCATCGGCATCCTCGACAACCTCATAGGCTTCATCTCGTTCCAATGTGTTTTCCGACGATGGCTCCGGCTCGGCCTCATTAAGTGTTATCTCTGCAAAATTCAATTCCGCATTAATCTTATCTAAATCCCGAATCTCCGCGAGCGAAGGCAGTTCGGACAGGGTCTTCAAATTAAAATAATCTAAAAATATCTTCGTAGTCGCATACATAGCTGGCCGCCCAGGCACATCACGATGTCCAACCACCCTTACCCACTCCCGTTCCAGCAGGGTTCGGATGATATTGGAACTGACACTCACCCCCCTGACCTCTTCAATTTCACCTCGTGTGACGGGTTGACGATAAGCGATCAACGCCAAGGTTTCCAGAAGTGCCCGGGAATAACGCGCCGGTTTTTCTTCCCAAAGACGGCTCACCCATACCCCAAGATCCTGACATACCTGAAACCGCCAGCCATTGGCCACTTCTTTTAGTTCAAATCCTCTGCCCTGATAATCTTCCATCATTTCCTTTAAGGCGGAACGAATCTCCGGGTGTGGTGGCCTTTCATTTTCCGCGAACAAAAGTCCCAAGCGTTCTACCGACAAGGGTTCACCCGCCGCCAGGAGTGCTCCTTCAATAATGCGTTTTAACTGTACCTGCTCACTCATAACCGATGATTCTCATACTAAGAGGCAATTCCAATTACCCAGAATGCTCTGCCGGCATTCATTGTTCTCCTCGACGAGGCAGAATAAGCACTTTGTAACCATTCCCTAAGCGAAGGATAATGCAGCTGATTGGGAAAGGGAGCCCAATGGGTCGCCATCGAACCGACCCCTAGCGCGCTTTAATATGGATCGGCCCAAACATTTCGTTCTGGACGATATCAATCAAAGACTCTTTAATCAATTCCATCATTGCCAAAAAAGTGACTACCACGCCACGCTTGCCTTCTTCTACGGTGAAAAGACTGATAAAAGGCACAAACTGATGCCCCTGTAACCGGGAAAGAATGTGTGACATCCGCTCCCTGGTGGAGAGTTTTTCCATCTGTATGGAGTGGCTTTCAAACATTTCCGCACGCTTTAGCACCAAGGTCAAACTTAACAGCAACTCCTTCAGAGTCACATCCGGTAATGGCTTAGCGCTTTCAAATACCGGCGTCTCCGCACTGGCCACAAACAAATCCCGCTCAATACGAGGCAATTCATCAATATCTTCGGCCGCTTGCTTATAACGCTCGTACTCCTGTAGCCGGCGGATCAATTCCGCCCGGGGATCGCCCTCATCTTCCTCCAGAATGGCGTGCCGGGGTAATAGAGTCCTTGATTTTATTTCTGCCAACATGGCCGCCATCACTAAGTACTCAGCCGCTAACTCCAGCTGCATCGATTTCATCAACTCGACATACTGCATGTACTGTTCGGTGATCTTCGATACATTGATATTCAAAATATCCAGATTCTGTCGTTTAATCAGATACAACAATAAATCCAGCGGTCCCTCAAAAGCCTCTAAAATCACTTCCAGTGCATCCGGCGGAATGTATAAATCCTGAGGGATTTGGGTATAGGGCTTGCCATCGACGATGGCGAAGGGCATTTCCTGCTGGCCCGGCGAGGATGCTGAGGACGCCGCAGACAAACTTTCACTGTCCACAACGGTCGTCTCGGATGGCACCATCGTCTCTGTCATTGGTCTTGCCCCGTCCTAACGGTAATGCAACCCCATGGCCGCTCGAACAGTTTCCAGCGTCTGGCGCGCCTCATCTTTAGCCGCTTCACAGCCTTCGCTAAGAATACCCCGAACAACATCTGGATTATCTTCATAGTCTTTGGCTCGCTTTCTGATCGGCTCCAACTCTGCATTAACCGCATCAATGACTGGTCGCTTACAATCAATACAGCCAATACCCGCACTGCGGCATCCTTCTTGGACCCATTCTTTGGTTTTATCATCCGAATATATCTCATGCAACTGCCAAACGGGGCAATTGTCCGGATCACCCGGATCGGTGCGTCGGACTCGCGCCGGATCCGTTTGCATCGTCCGTATTTTTTGCGCCACGACATCGGGTTCTTCACGCAAGGCAATGGTGTTGTTATAGGACTTCGACATTTTCTGCGCGTCAAGACCTGGCATTTTAGACTCAGGGGTCAGTAGTGCTTTAGGTTCCGGCAAGATTAATTTGCCACCGCCTTCGATATAACCAAGCAACCGCTCACGATCACTGATCGAGATATTTTGTTGCTCTTCGACCAAGGCGCTGGCCCGCTCCAAGGCCTCCAAATCGCCCTGTTGCTGAAACTGCTTTTTCAGTTGCTGATAGGCCTTCGAAGCCTTTTTCCCCATCTTTTTAATCGCCGCTTCGGCCTGCTCCTCAAAGCCAGCGTCACGGCCATACAAATGATTAAAGCGGCGTGCAATTTCACGACAAATTTCCACATGGGGTACTTGGTCGGCACCGACCGGGACAGACCCGGCTCGATAAACCAGAATATCGGCCGCCATCAACAAGGGGTAACCGAGAAAACCGTAGGTGGTAAGGTCTTTATCCTTAAGCTTTTCCTGTTGTTCTTTATAAGTCGGCACACGCTCCAACCAACTGAGCGGCGTAATCATCGATAACAACAAATGAAGCTCGGCATGCTCTTGCACTCGAGACTGAATAAAGATCGTCGCTGAACCCGGATTAATGCCAGCGGCCAGCCAATCAATCGCCATATCCCATACGTACTGCTGAATATCGTGGGGATTTTCATAATGTGTCGTCAGCGCATGACAATCGACAATGCAGAAAAAACATTCACTTTCATGTTGCAGCTTGATCCAGTTTTTTAGCACACCATGATAATGGCCTAAATGTAATTTTCCGGTGGGTCTCATGCCGGAGAAGACACGACGTTCGAATGGGGTAACTGACAAACTTAACTCCTAGCTTATTGGGATGAGTTGAAGACGGATTTAAAGAGCAGCATTATACCGAGGATTTATCCGAATGAACAAAGTAACTCACGGTCGAGTACAACATCTTGAATCGGCGCTACTCAAAAGGCGAAGGATCACCGACTCCCACCCGCACCAATGTAGGAATTTCTTCTGTCAAGTTCACCACAGTGGTGGCTTCCATACCACAGTAGCCACCATCAATCACTAAGTCCACCGAGTGTTCAAGTGCTTCTCTTATATCGTAGGGCTCCGTCAAAGGGAGGTCCTGACCAGGCAATATGAGAGAGGAACTCATCAGGGGTTCACCCAACTGTTCCAGCAACGCCTGGGTAATCCGATGATCGGGAATCCGTAGTCCTATGGTGCGGCGTTTGGCATGCAATAGACGACGCGGTACTTCACTGGTTGCCCGTAAAATAAAGGTATAGGCCCCGGGGGTATAGTTTTTCAGCAGACGATACGTCGAATTATCGACCTTAGCATAGGTAGATACATCCGATAAATCACGGCACACGAGCGTAAAATTGTGTTTATCATCAAGTTTTCGAATACGTCGAATACGATCTACCGCCGACTTGTCTCCTATATGACAACCCAGCGCATAGGCACAGTCCGTCGGATAAACAATAACACCGCCGCCATTAATAATCTCTACCGCCTGAGCAATCAAACGGCTTTGCGGGTTATCAGGGTGTATCGTAAAGAATTGACTCATGCGTGTTGTTTTCCCAATTGGGCTGGCAATCTAACGATTTAGGGCAAATCTGGCAAGCGCTAATTATGCTGATTTAACCTGTCACCCCTATAAAATCATTTCTCTATTGCCATAGTTCCCAAATTGGGCGGCACGAGCTAGGCATGGCGGACATTTTGCCAAGGTCATGCCATGAGGAAACCGGGCCATGAAAGTCGCTCCCACAGGACGCGTACAATGCGTATCTGTGACACAACTCTCCATGGTAATCCGTAATATCCTTCGTTTGCATACCGGAAACCACTTCTAGACCATCTCCCCCCGCCTCGTAAAATTCTTGGCAGAGAACGTCAAGCTTGCGCCGTGTTAAATTATATTTAGCCGGGTGCGCCAATACTGCATAGCCCTTTGCCCTATGTATCCATTCAACTACCTCAGCCATCTCCGGCCAAAAGCATTTCACATCCCCAGCCTTGCCTGCACCCAAATACTTTTTATAGGCCGTTTTTAAATCCTTAACCTGCCCGGATTCCACTAAATATTGGGCAAAATGAGGTCGCCCAATCTGACTCTGCCCCGCAATCACTTTAGCTTTTGCATAACTATCTTCGATATTGAGTTTCGTTAAACGCAGGCCGATTTCTTTGGCCCTCAACTCTCTCGTTTGCGTCTGTTTCTTTACTGTTTGATCTAAGGCTTCGCTGTCGAGCGCAACACCTAATCCCACAATATGGACACCGATATTGCGCCACTGACTGGACAATTCAATTCCTGCGATCAACTGTATCGACAACGATTGCGCCAATGAACTCAGATGCGGCATTTCTTCCGCTCGATCATGATCGGTAATGGCAAGCATATCGATACCCAAGGCACCCGCGTAATGCACGAGATCTTCCGGCGCCAACGCTCCATCAGAGAGGTTTGTATGGCAATGCAAATCAATTTTCATTTTACTGACACCCACTTTTCCCAAAGGCAAACTCAATTCACCATTTCTATTGAAACATGAAGCAACTGGTCCGCCTAGGTTTTAATATCAGGTTTTAATCTCACAGAGGTCATTGCTCAATCCACCATGAACCTGTTATATTTCCGATCCCTGTCTAAGGTGCTCAACTCTCCATTCGCCAAGATATGAGATTGAGTTAAACGGGAAGTTTGGTGCGCACTGGCCTGAATCTGGCTGACCAACTGCAAATCCAACGCTGCCCCCGCAACGGTAAGTCACGCTTTGCTGTGATAAGCCCGGAACCGGCCTTGAACAGTTCTCATACGATGTAGCGGAGGGCTTCATCTGCGGCTGATCATTTCTTTTTCTTCAGCTTCAAACGATCTCCCCTCCCTCGATCGCTTATTTTTTACAGCTATTGAGGATTCTCATGAAAAATTTAGTCTCATTCGCCGTGGCAACGGTTACGGCATTCAACACGGTTCCGATCTATGCAGGACAACCTTTGGATGATCATATCCTGGTCACGGCCACTCGGTCAGAGCAGCACTTGGAAAACAGCCTTGCCTCAGCCACGATTTTAACCGAAGTCGAGATCGACCGGGCACAAGCACAAAACCTCCCGGAATTATTTGACCGCTTACCGGGTCTCGATATTGACCATAGCGGCGGCCTCGGCAGCAACACATCCATGCGCCTGCGTGGTACGGAAAACGATCATGTCCTGGTGTTAATTGATGGCATTCGAGCATCCAGCGCTACCAGCGGCACAGCGGCTTTGCAGCATTTGCCCATTACTCAGATCGAACGGGTCGAACTGGTCCGCGGTCCGCGCTCAAGCCTCTATGGAAGTGACGCCATTGGCGGGGTAGTACAGATTTTCACCAAAAAAGGCAGCACGGGAATAAAGCCTTACCTTGACTTCAGCTACGGTTCACATGACACCCGAGTTAGTCAGGCCGGTGTCCGCGGCCTATATGGTAATACTTCCTATAGCCTGAATGGATCCTATACAGAATCCGAGGGCTATGATCGCACCTATGACAACAATGGTGCGGATACTGACAAAGACGGCTATCGCGAATCCGCCGTCTCCGCGAATATTCAACATGAATTTACTAATGGAATTGAATTCGCATTAAATTATCTGCGCAGCGAAGGCAACACCGAACTTGACGGCGGAAATGACTCTACCGACTTTATTAACGAAAGTCGTGATCTTTCTATTTCACTCCCAATTCGGGATGACCTGAAACTCAAAGCCCAAATCGGGCGTTACCGCGACAAAACCACCTCATTCGGTTTTTCGCCGGCGCTGTTTGAAACATCAAGAAACTCCGCCGCGTTGCAACTGGACTATCTTCTCGCAGAAAACCATCAACTTAGTCTCGGCTATGACTACCATAATGACGAGGTCAGCAGCACGGCAAACTTTACTGAAAGTAAACGCGATAATCATTCCTGGTTTGTCCAGTATCTGGCCGAGTTTAACCAATGGCGTTTCGAGGCTGGCTTCCGTAACGATGATAATGAAGCATTCGGCAGTCACGAAACCGGCAATATCGCTGTTGGCATTCAGGTAAATGAAGAGACTCTCCTGAGTCTTTCCTATGGCACCGCCTTTAAATCCCCCACCTTTAACGATCTGTATTTTCCCTTCACTGATTTCGGTTGTTTTTTTGGCACCTGTTTTACCTTTGAGGGCAACCCGAATCTGACTCCTGAAGAATCCGAAACGGTGGAGCTGATGATTCGCCGTCAGACTGGCAGTATCCAGTGGTTTGCTTCCCTCTACCAAACCCAGATTGATGATCTGATTAGCCTCAGCCCCGATTTTTCGACGGTGTCCAATGTTGCCGAAGCCAAAATAGTCGGCGGCGAAGCAGGCGCGGATTTTGACTTTTTCGGTTGGCGCACAGCAATCTCAGTGGCCTATACCGACCCACGAGATGAAAGCGATGACAGTTTGCTGATCAGGCGTTCGCGCGCCAGTGCCAATCTGGATATATCCAGACAATTTGGCAAAATGGATCTCACTTTATATTGGCAGGCACAAAGTTATCGCCTCGACCAGGATATGGATTTTGACGGCAAAAAGGATCGTCTGAGCGGATATGGGACAGTCGATCTTCGCGCCCGTTATCAGGTCAATGAAACGCTCAGCCTGGCGATTAAAATCAACAACCTGTTCGACAAGGAGTACCGTTTGGTCCAGCCTTTCGAAACGGATGGAATGACGGCTGCAATCTCAGCTCACTACGCCCTGTAAATTAATCATAAACAAGGAGAAGGCCATGACCGAGAAGAAACCGTCCGAAGCCAAGTCCGGCAAACATAAACGCGCTATGCAAAAGCAAAAGGCCAAAGTCGATCAGCGTATTGAGGAAGCCTCCGAAGAGCGCGGCGTATTCGTTCTACTCACCGGCAACGGCAAGGGCAAAAGCAGTTCCGCTTTTGGCATGGTCATGCGGGCTTTGGGTTATGGTTACAAAGTGGGTGTGGTTCAGTTTATTAAGGGCCAGCAACTCTCCGGTGAGGAAATCTATCTGCGGGATCAATGCCCGCAGGTAGATTTTCACCAAATGGGCACTGGATTTACCTGGAACACGCAGGATCGTGATAGCGATATTGCCGCTGCCGAAGCCACTTGGGCCAAAGTCGAGCCAGTGCTTAAGGATGACAGCTACCATTTGGTCGTGCTGGATGAACTGACTTACATGATTGCTTACCAGTACCTGGATGAAAACCGCATTCTTGAAGCACTAAAAAATCGGCCGAAAAACCAGAGTGTTGTCGTCACCGGTCGAGGCGGCGGCAGCGCATTACAAGCTTTGGCTGACACCGTTTCTGAAATCAAAGAGATTAAGCATGCTTTTAAAGCGGGCATCAAAGCACGCAAAGGGGTGGATTATTAGAGCACCCGGCAATACAGCATAGGGCTACCATCAAATGAGTTATTCTCAGCTTTCCTTCACCCTGATGGTTCAAGGTGCCACATCAGATGCCGGTAAAAGTGTACTCGTGAGCGGCCTCTGCCGAGTTCTGGCGCGCCAAGATGCCTGCATTGCGCCCTTCAAACCACAAAACATGGCTCTCAATAGCGCGGTCACCGAAGGGGGCGGCGAAATTGGTCGCGCTCAGGCTGTGCAGGCTCAGGCCTGTATGATTGAACCTGACACCGATATGAATCCGGTGCTCCTGAAACCCAATAGCGATACCGGGGCACAGGTGATTATTCAGGGCAAAGCACTGTCTGAAATGGATGCTGCCACCTACCATGACTACAAAACCATCGCCAAAAAAGCGGTTTTTGAATCCTATGAACGCCTCAATAAACGATATAACGTTATTATCGTTGAAGGTGCCGGCAGCCCGGCGGAAATCAATCTGCGCGACAACGATATTGCCAACATGGGCTTTGCCGAAGAGGCGAACTGCCCGGTAATTCTGGTCGCAGACATTGATCGCGGCGGCGTCTTCGCCCATTTGGTCGGCACTTTGGCGCTTTTGTCCGAAACGGAGCAGTCTCGTGTGATTGGTTTTGTGATAAATAAATTTCGTGGTGACCTTGCCTTATTAAAGCCCGGTTTAGATTGGCTGGAACAGCATACCGGGAAACCCGTATTCGGCGTTTTACCTTATTTACAAGGCTTCCATTTGGAAGCTGAAGATGCCATCGCCAGTCATCAAATCTTAGACGAAGCAAAACCTCAATTGAAGGTAATCGTTCCGGTATTACCTCGCATTAGCAACCATACGGATTTTGACCCACTACGTTTGCACCCACAGGTGAACCTGCTCTTTATCGGACCGGGACAACCGATTCCCAGCGCTGACCTAATCATATTACCCGGCAGTAAAAGCGTTATTCGGGATCTACAATGGCTGCGAGAAAATGGCTGGGAATCCGCTATCCAAAAACATCTGCGCTATGGCGGAAAACTGATGGGCATCTGTGGCGGCTTTCAAATGCTGGGCGACTCGATTCAGGACCCACTTGAGATCGAGAGTCCGGTCACAACATCACCCTGCCTGGGGTTACTAGAGATGCAAACCCGCCTGGAGAAAGAAAAGCAATTAAACAAAGTCGTCGGCAGGCTTACCTTTGTTCCAGATACGCCGATCAGCGGATATGAGATACACAGCGGTGTTACCTCCGGCACGGCGCTGACGCGACCGGCAATCCGTTTTGCCAACCGTTGTGACGGTGCCATCTCTGACGATAACCAGATACTCGGCACCTATCTGCACGGCCTGTTTGATAACAGCAAAG
>JAIPFG010000058.1 GCA_021736745.1 Pseudomonadales bacterium | reverse complement strand
TTCAGGAGGTACGCCCAAAAGTCCGGAAAGTGGCCCTAATTTACGAACTTCGTCAACTTCTAGGCGGTTATGGTAAAGCTGAACTTGTAACTCATTGGTATTTTGCAGGTTTCTGTGCCAACGTAAGAATTGGTAACTGCTATCAAGTTCTCGTTCATTAAAGCCTTTGGGTCCATCGGTCAGATCATTGCCTGGAATGTCGATATCACTTTCACCGACTCCTGCCTGGAACTCAAAAGTGTCAAAAACGGAAGGTGTATAGATTAGCTTTAGGTTTAGGTGAAGTGCTTGGTTGGAATCCTGAATTTTGTCAAAAGCAGTCGGGTTCGATTGGTTTTTCAGCCGAGGAAAGCCATCATTAGAGCGAAAGGACATTCCCAAGCTATAGTTGAGTGTGCCTAAGCGGCCGTTATGTCTTATCCGTGAATTCCTCGTTTGAAGGTCGCCAAGGGTAACGGATAAAGAGGTGCCCTGTGCCTGGACCGGATTAGTGGTAACGATATTAATGGCACCCAAATAGGCATTTGAGCCATAGGCGGGCGTATTAGAGCCCCGCAACACCTCAATATATTCAATATCCTCCACAGTAATTCCCAGCGAACTCCATTCTACGGCAGAGAAAATTGGTTCGTAAACCGATCGGCCATCGATCATTACCTCAAGATCGCCTGGAAATTCGATCGTTAATCCGCGATTGGTTACACCAAATTGATTCCCGAAGACATAATAGGACAGGTATCCGGGAACGAGTCGGAATAATTGAGGGATTTCGGTAGCGCCCGAGGCCTCTATCATTTCCCGGTCAATGATAGTAATGGCAGCGGGAACTTCTGTAATTTTTTGATTTAATCGTGTTGCGGAGCTGACGATGGGTACTTCACTCAGGTAATCAGCCTGATACATCTCGTTAGAGGAAAAGTTGGTTTTCGCTGAAACTGTATTCCAATGTGAATTAAGTACAGTAAATACCAATAAATTGAAAAAAATTACAGTCTGAGAACGGGTAGTTGGGAGTCCTTTGATGTTTGAAAACCAATATTTTTTGTTTTTTATCATTCGTCAGCTTCACTGTAAATTGGCGCGGCGATTATAGCATAGCGTCACGATAATTGGAGGCTAATCAAATAAGCTTTGGTGCTCAATGGCGGGTATACCCAAAAGAACTAATACTTATAGGTTATTTACCCTTTTTGTATAGGACGCAATAATGTGCGCTATTGAGTTTGATGGATTGATTTTTTTCCGTCAATAATGGGTTGATCAAGGATGGTTAGCGGCGAAGGAAGATTCATGGATGATTTTTGGTCATGGATGACCTCTTCTCTTTCTTTTTTTCCGTGCTTTAGTCATTAAAGCTCGTCGTTAGCAATTCTAATAAATACTGGATTTGCTGGTTAAGGCTCTCTTCCCTGGCATCTAACGCTAACTGTTCAATCTTCTTTGTTACTTCTGAAATTTCCGCATACTGTCTCTTATCGATAATGCCCAAGAGTTGATGCGCGAATAACTTTATACGGTCTCGGTCCAGATTGTCCAATGAGCTATTGATTTTACCCGCCAAGCGAAAGATTTCTTGTTTTAATGACTCTTTTGAAATGGAGATAAGTGGTTGAGTTTGTAATTTATTTTTCTTTTGTTTGGATTTCTCCTGCCTATGCCAGAATTCAGCCAGCGTTTCAGCCAACAGCTCCTGATGGATAGGCTTATAAAGCGTCTCGTCGAAGATCCTTATGCGATGATTCTGGTCGTGGTCACCACTAATGCCAGCGGTGAGAGCAATCAGCAAATAGCAAGCTTCAGCAGACTGGTTTTGCCTAATCAACGTTGCCGTTTCATAGCCGTCCACTTCAGGCATGTTTAAATCCAACAGGAAAATATCGATGGGATGAATACGCTGTAACGCTAGCGCCTCAGCACCATTATTTGCCTCAAATACCTGTGCGCCCAGTGCAGTTAAAATCCTCACGATGAGTTGTCGGTTAAAAGCATTATCCTCAGCAATGAGAATGTTTGCGCCGTGAAGAAGGTATTCGTCGTAGGGTTTGGTTTTTTGTCTTGGACTTGGATTTCCGGAATTAAAGCCTGAGGGATCTGTCGACACCAGTGCACCTAAATGCTCGGTAAAATGTGTGCTGCGTGTGGGTTTACTAATAAAGTCCAGCGGTTGATGTTGGTGCCATTCAGGACAGTCTTTTTTGAGAGGGAATATTGCGGAGGCACCAATCAACAGAATAGGCAGTTTAGATTTATCCCGAATGCGACCCAGTAATTCGAGTAATGCCCCTTCATACATTTCTTCCTGACTTAGCCCGATTATCAGGGCACTGAATTTCGCGTTCGTCTGTTGCAGTTTTTGCCATAATATCGATTGTTGACTCACGCAGGTAATATCAGTTGTTGATTTTAATGCGTGATGTCGCAAAGCCTTTAGCGACCAAATATTTTGGTCATAAATAAGCAGGTGTCCCGGATTCGTCTTGAACAAAGGGTTGGGTAAAGACAGACTGTGGTTGATGTCGATCTTAACCTGGCAGTTTGCCTCAACGCCTTTGCCGCTATCGCTGGTAAGTTGGGCGTCTCCGTGCATCAATTGCGCTAAGCGTTTAACGATGACTAACCCCAGTCCGGAACCGCCGAATCTGCGGGAAATACTGACATTGGCCTGACTGAACTCTTTAAAGAGATGATTTAAATCTTGTTCTCGAATACCAATTCCGGAGTCTTTGACCTGCAGATTCAGGGTGACGGCCTGTTCTGTCATTGCCTCGACAGATACAAATACGATGACTTCACCTTTTTCAGTAAATTTGATGGCGTTACTAATAAGGTTATTCACTATCTGACGTAAACGAAGGGCATCCCCAATAAGTTGTATCGGCACGTCGGATTCAATAAAGAGTACGAGTTCCAGGCCTTTGCTAAAAGCCTGAGGTGCGTGCATTGCGACGACATCCTCCATGCATTCTTCCAGATTAAAGGGGTGCATCTCAAGTTCGATTGCGTTAGAGCGAAGCTTGGTGAGATCAAGAATGTCGTTAATGATAGAGAGGAGGAGGTCGGAAGATTGCTGGATGATATGATTAAACTCTTCCTGTTCACTGGCTAAGCCCATATCTTCCAGTAATTCGCTATAGCCTATGATAGAGGTTAAAGGTGTTCGCAGTTCATGGCTCATGCGCGCTAAAAACTCATCTTTGGCTCGATCCGCCGTGATCAATTCATTTCGCGTTTTTTCCAGTTCTTGATTCTGCCTTTCAAGACTGTCAAGTGTTTCACTCAGTTGTTTGGTTGCCAGTTTAATGCGCTGCTGTAACTCTTCGTTCGCATGCTCGATCCGTTCGGCCATACGATTAAGGCCTTGTGCGAGTATCCGAAACTCGTGACCGCTGACTGGCGGTGCACGTGTGGTGAGTTTGCCTGCTTCAAGCTGTTGCACGGTATTGGATAATTCAAACAAAGGCCGCGTAATAGCACGACCTAATCGAATAGCCATCAGAATTGAAATAATAAGACCCACGCCAGCGATCATTATTCCTGTAAAAAGAATTCTTCGTTGTTTCTCTAAAAGTAGTTGTTCACTGACGGAAATCTGGACCCATCCTAAGGTCCTCTTTGCTGCCGGAGATGATGCTAAAGGAGCGTCTGTGGTAGAAAAATCATCCACCTCGAGCACATTGTATAGAATCGGTTGCTGGAAAAGCCAAAGGGAGGTTTCCTGACTAATCGCTGCATCCTTGAGTGAAGTTGGGCCAGTCTGTCCAACCTGAGTTAATAGCTTGCCGTCAGCCTCATAAAAGGTCACAGACTTGACATTATTTTCGGTAAGTACCGCTTGGCCAATCGAATCAAGCGTATCAGTATCTCCAGAAAACATATAAAACTCAGTGACTTTAGCTAGATAGCGACTGATATCTTTCCCTTCTTGGATGAACAGATCTTCGACGGCTGTCTGGTTTGACCAAATAAAATAGCCAGTCAATAAACTAGTGATGAGAGCAAGCGGGATAACCGCAAGAATCAGCATTTTGCGTCTTATCTTCCAATGGCGATGTTGAAGTTTTGTCATGCCAGTTATCTACTCATTATGTTCAAGGCCCTCCTGGCGGGATGATTTTGTCCATGCCTTTTCTAAGGCATTTAACTGATGACTTAATACCGTTTCATCGAGTTGGGTATAACCAAGCGAGCGTTGGACCTTTTCGTTAAGGCGCACGAGATAATAGTTGGGGTGCTCGAACCGTGGGGTTTCCGAGGGTTCTTTCAGGAGTGCGATGACCTGTTCGGCGGCTTGTTTACCCATTTGTTCGGGGGTGCTAAATATTGACGCTAATGCACCCGCATCTATGTATCTGTTGGAATAGCCGATAACCGGAACGGCATAACGGTAACTGAGATAGATAATCCATCTTGCAGTATTCCGATTGAAATCCGCTGTGTCGGGCAGGACGATGTAAGCTTGGCTGTTGGCCATGATAGGCTCTAATATTTTAATCGGGTTATCATGTGGCTCTAGCGATTGTGTATCGATAGCGATTGAGAGTGACGCTGCCTGTTGCCGAAATTCAGGGGTGCGAGACCTGGAAAGTGCACCCGTGAGCATTCCTATTTGTTTCAGCTCAGGATTAATTAATAACGCAAGTTGTAGTAAGCGTTTTGCTGGCTGATCCAGATAAACGGCGCCAATAAGTCGATTGTTCGTATTAGGATCGGCAGATTTATGTTGGGCAATGAGCTTGCTCATCGCATTTTGGGTTATAAAAGTTGAAATAATTTTCGCCTTTGTTGGCGCATTGAGCGCGAGACTGGTGGCGCTCGGACCGAGAGTGACGAGTACATCGGCTGCCTTGATCGATTCAGGCAAGCTTTTTTCTGGGTTCTGAACGGTATGTGAAGTAATCTCGATAAGAGAAGTTGTTTCTTTTTGTAAAGAGGTTGCCAAAGTACTGGCCAATTTTTCATAGGCCGGGTTGTTGCCGGACAAGAGAATTGTGACCTTAGGGTTTGCGCTTGCCAGTCCTGTGAAGCAAGAGAGTAGCAGTCCTAAATAAAGGAATCGTTTTAGGATGCTTTTTACCCACAAGGTGGAAATGAATCGCGTGTTAAATAATCGGACGGGCTTTTGGAGCGTTGGTAGGGCTGCCGATATGACAGAATGAAAAATCAGGGTAAGAATTTCGGCGAAAAGCCACCACCCAGAGTCTCTGCATTTACAGAGACGCCCTAAGATTCGTTTTATGGCCAATGGCTTGATGGCTGCTGACATTCCCTGAGCGAGGCTTTTCAAGATGATTCCCTTCTTGTGAATTTCCTTACGCCTATAGTAGATTCAACTTTTCGGCAGCTATTCCTGCTTGAGTTCGGTTGTCGAGGTTCAGTACTTTTAAGATACTGCTGACATGTACCTTGACCGTGTTTTCTGAAACGAGAAGTTCGCGGGCAATTTGTTTGTTGGATTTTCCTTCACCAAGTTTGGCTAGAATTTCTTTTTGCCTTGAGGTCAATTGTCGTTTCAGTTGCAGAGCATCGGCATCAGCTTCACTATTTACTGAATGAGCCTGATCTGAATTGAGGGTTGCGGCAAAATTTTCCGGAATATGCGTGCCGCCAGATAAAACCACATGGACAACATTGTTAAACTGTTGGGTAGAGCTTGATTTTGGAATAAAGCCCATAGCACCCAGATCCAGTACTTTACGCACATGGGCAGGATCTTCCGTGGCGGAAATGACAATCACAGGTAACTCCGGATGGCTATTGCAGAGTTTGCGGAGAAATATAAAACCATCCATGTCTGGCATAAACAGGTCGACAATAGCTAACCGGAAATCTATATTTTGGGCCGCGAGCTGGAGAGATTGCGCGGCGCTATCGGCATTAAAAATGACTGCTTGCGGTAGAATTTTCTGTAAATTGTCCTGTAGACCAGACCGAATAAAGGTATGGTCATCGGCTATAAGGATATTCATTCAATAGAAGCCTTTTGCTGACTTGCAGTATGGTTTTCAATTACAACTAATTTTACGCGCTTTTCAATCGATTTTAACTAACCATTTTGTATTAATACATTGGGGTATTACGTTACTTTGAATTATCCATTGTAGCTCATGCCGTTTATATGTCATTTAGTCATTGACATTATATTAGGTAATGCTAAATTAGTCGTTATGAAAGATAAGCCGGATTTAAGATTGCTTCGACAAAACGCTCATGCTGCAGCACGCCTGATGAAGGCGCTCTCAAACCCGAGTCGACTGCTGATTTTATGTCAGTTAATCGACGGAGAGCTTTCTGTGAGTGCCTTGAATGAAAGGATCGGGTTGAGTCAATCCGCATTTTCTCAACACTTGGCACTATTGAGAAAGGATGGTTTGGTAAAAACGCGTAAGGAAGCTCAAACTGTTTATTACCGTTTGGCAAATGATCATGCCGAACAGATATTGGAAGTACTGTATCGGTTATTCTGTAAAGAATAGCGATTTGATAATTCGAGGAGATGTACTGTGAGCAAAGATTTTGCGGCCATTACGGCTGATATTTCAAGTACTCTGGGTAAAATGCATAAAGAGCTGCCCCAAGTGATGCATGGCTTTACTGAACTGGCCAAGGGCGCTACCGCTGAGGGTGCACTATCGGCGAAAACAAAAGAATTAATTGCGCTCGCATTGGGCGTAGCTGCGCATTGTGATGGCTGTATTGGGTTTCACACAAAAGCCCTGGTGAAACAGGGCGTTACCAGGGAAGAAGTTTTGGAAACGCTGGGTATGGCTATTTATATGGGTGGTGGACCATCCCTGATGTATGCGGCAGAAGCCTTGGAGGCTTATGAGCAGTTCAAAACAAACCTGTCCTAGCCGGGAAACGAATATTAGACGGGCGTAAACGAGGTTCGTCGCTTTGTCGCTATGGTTTTTAAGTCTGGAGTGCTTTAAACTCCGCCTTCAATAGATGAGCGATACCTTTGCTCAAGGTCAGGGATGGCCCGGCAATTGCCGTTTTTTTGACCTAATAGATGAATAACTGGGCAAAAATCAGGGCTGCATCAAATTTAAGTGTCAGATCAAGTTGATCGACGCTAGCTTGTGGTTCGTCGATGCCTATCTCACATTTGGAATAAAATGAATGACCGAATCAGATGCACCCCGGCCACCGGAACTCGAGTTTTCCAAGAAATACACACTCGAACACTCACAGCAATACGCTGATAAACACGAAGCGACATTGGCGCGCAAGCTTTCCGATTGGCGGGAACAAAGTATTGCCCGCAGCAGTTTAGCACTTGCCGGAAATCCGAAAAAAGTATTGGATCTTCCCTGCGGTACAGGCCGATTCTGGTCTTTGTTGGCGCAACAGCCGAACCGGGAAATTTTTGCCGCTGATAACAGCGAACATATGTTAGAAGTGGCGCGACAGGTACGGGCACCGGAGGTGGTGGAAAGAGTGAAGTCTTTTCAGACTTCCGCCTTTGACATTGACCTGCCGGATGAAGCAGTGGACTGTATTTTCTGTATGCGGTTGCTGCATCATATTGGTTCGGCGGAGCACCGGGCAGCCATGCTAAAAGAGTTTCACCGCGTGACCTCCGACACAGTTTGTATTTCTCTTTGGGTTGATGGCAACAAACAAGCTAGACGACGACTGAAGCTCGAGCAAAAGCGTAAAGCTGCCGGCATCAAAACTAAGCATCAAAACCGGTTCGTCATTCCCCGACGCCAAATCGAATACGAGTTTTCTCAAGCCGGGTTTCAAGTACAGGGATATTTTGATTTTTTTAAATATTTCTCGATGTGGCGAATCTATGTTCTTAAAAAACAATGAACCAAAGGTGGTGCGCCACCGCTTTACCTCAGCGAATGCCAAAAAGTTATTAGAAGACAACCAGCTGAGTGATTTTTTTCACATTTGGGCACTAGAAGCTCCCTGGTTTGAAGACCCTAATGAGCGACGCGATGGCGTTAGCGGTGTGGTTACCTGGCAGCTAAAACTACCGGACGGTTCAAGTCAGCGCGTCTTTATCAAACGTCAGGAAAACCACAATACCGCCACTTGGCGCCATCCTCTAAGGGGTGAGCCGACTTTTTTCCGGGAGTTTCAGAATATCCAAAAACTGAACACTCTGGGTGTCCCTGTGATTGAGCTGCTTTATTATGGTGAGGCGTTCGGTGGCGGTAAAAATCAGGCAATCCTCATTTCGAAAGGGTTGGATGACTATGTTTCGTTGGAAGACTGGTTTAACCAACCCGACAATAAAAATAATCCGGTGGCGGTAAAGGCCTTAATTAAAGCCATAGTGAAAGCAATTAAACCGATGCATCATCATGGCATAAAACACGGTTGTCTGTATGGCAAGCATCTCTTTGTCAAATTAACCGAATCGATGCCGGCGGAACCTGTCTTTGATATAAGATTGTTGGATCTTGAGAAGGCACGAGTTACGTGGTTTAAAAAGCAAGCCATCAAAAAGGATCTTAGCCAGTTAATTCGGCATACGCCGGGGCTGGACGAAAATAATACGGAAAAACTACTGGCCTGTTACTTCGACAAAGCTGATTTGAAGGGTTGGCGCCAGCGTCTTCATCGGATTATTCGCTCAAAGCAGGAAAAGCAACAACAAAAAGCCAAAGAGGTTGCTTGAATCGCACGGCGCAATCGGCGACAATGCACGCCGCGTTTTTATGGTGACTCTCGTTGGTTCCCCCGCAATGAAACATTGTGAACCCCGCCAGGCCCGGAAGGGAGCAACGGCAGCAATGAATTCATGTGCCGGGGTGTAGCTGGCGGGAGTTACCTCCATTCTCAGGGCGCACCTGTCTAATTGAAGAGAGACATTGTCTCAGCTATTCGTAAATATCGGCGACTGACGAAAGAAGCAAGTTTTGACTGGTGAACTCTGTCCCGAACAGATAGCATAAGGGCCACAAAGAACACTTTATGAAATCCGGGTTTAAGACGAATTAAAATGCAATATCAGGTTCTCGCGCGTAAATGGCGTCCCCGCACATTCCAACAGATGGTGGGGCAGGAACATGTGCTTAAAGCCTTGGTTAATGCGCTGGATCAGGACCGCCTTCATCATGCCTATTTATTCACCGGCACACGTGGCGTTGGTAAAACAACGATTGCCCGGATTTTAGCTAAATGTTTAAACTGTGAAGAAGGCGTAAGTTCCACCCCCTGTAACCAATGTTCTTCTTGTCTTGAAATCAATGAAGGGCGATGTGTCGATCTGATTGAAGTGGATGCGGCATCGAGAACCAAGGTTGAGGATACACGGGAATTGCTGGACAATGTTCAGTACGCGCCTACCCGCTGTCGGTTTAAGATTTATCTGATCGATGAAGTCCATATGCTTTCCAGTCACAGCTTCAATGCGCTGTTGAAAACACTGGAAGAACCCCCGCCACACATTAAATTTCTTCTGGCAACGACAGACCCACAAAAATTGCCCGTCACAATTCTCTCCCGCTGCTTGCAGTTTAACCTAAAAAACTTACCGCCCGATGCGATTGTCGGTCACTTGAAGCATGTCTTAGCGGAAGAAAATATTGCTTTTGAAGAGGCGGCGCTGTGGCATTTAGGTCGTGCGGCAGATGGCAGTATGCGCGATGCGCTGAGTTTGACGGATCAAGCCATTGCCTATGGTGAGAGCAAGGTACATGAGGCAGAGGTTGGCGCGATGCTCGGCAGCATTGATCGTGGCCGAGTGTTTCATCTGTTAGAAGCGCTGATCGCGGAAGATGCCCGTCAATTGCTTACCCAGGTAGCTGATTTGGCTCAGTATGCGCCGGACTATTTGTTGGTGTTAGAGGAGCTAATTGGAATCTTACACCGGATTGCCGTAGCGCAGGCCGTGCCTGATCTGACGGATAACAGTTTTGGTGATTTAGAAAAAATTAAAGGTTATGCGGAGCAGATTACTGCTGCTGATTTACAACTGTATTACCAAATTGCGCTGATCGGACGTAAGGATCTACCGCTTAATCCCGATTTGCGTGCCGGATTGGAAATGGTTTTGCTGCGGATGATTGCCTTTCGCCCTGACCGCCAGTCCCCTACGTCAAGAGAGCCTGAGGCAGCCGAGCCGGAAGCAAAAAAAAAACGAACAGCCAATAGCGCCTTAGCCAGTCAATCTTCACCATCAGTGAACAACAGACAGAATTCTCCGCTGAGGAAAATTCAAGAAGAAATATTAGGTGTGAACAGCACCAATACGAGAGCTCAGCGACAGGCCAAGCCAACATTACAACCGGAAACAGGTGAACGTCCTAAGCTGGATCTGGTCATTAATAATCGTACGGAACCTGAAAAAGAGACTGTTCCCGAGATCAGTGCCGAGAACCGTGAGTGCTTGTCGAATGAATCAGATCAGGTCTTTTCAACGGATGTTTCTGAAACGAAGGCAAAGCCTGAGTCCGGCGCAGAACCCCTTGGTCAGTTAAAGTTTGAACAGGTGATCACGAATAAGATTTGGGTTGAGCTGGCATTAAAATTACCGATAAAGGGGATGAGCAAAAATATTTTGCTGCAATGCATATATCATGGACATCAGGATGAAACCCTCCTGTTAAAGATAGACCCCCAGTATTTCGATTTATTGAATGCTTCGCATCAAGAGCGTATAAACCACGCTTTAACGGAATATTTTGGCCGACCTGTCCGAGCGAAGGTGGAGGCGGGAACCTCGTCAGAAGAAACGCCTATCGGATATCAGCAGCGCCAGCAGCAGGAACGTTTACACTTGGCGACAGAGGCCTTGGCGCAGGACCCGATTGCAAAAGAGATTGTCCGGCGATTTGATGCGGTACTGGATATAGACTCCATCGAGCCACGAAATTAACAGCGCTGTAGGCTCTGTCCTGAAAGAGCAATGACTCGCAGGTATCCTACAGCCTCAGGTAAAAAGAGGTGATTGAACATGAAAGCAGATTTAGGCGAATTAATGAAACAAGCCCAGCAAATGCAAGAGAAAATGCAGAAAGCGCAGGAAGATTTAGCGCGCGCTGAAGTCGTAGGCGAGGCCGGTGCCGGTTTGGTCAAGGTCTGCATGAATGGTCGCCATGATGTCAAACGAGTAGAAATTGATGCCAGCCTGATGAGCGAAGATAAAGAGATGTTGGAGGATTTGCTCGCGGCGGCGGTTAATGATGCAGTACGCCGGGTAGAGCAAAAAAATAAAGAACAGCTGTCCAGCATGACTGCGGGCATGGGATTGCCGGATGGCTTTAAGATGCCTTTCTAAGTCATTGACTATTCTAATAGTTATTATTTAATTAATAACCTTGTTTTCTGATATTCTCCTACGGTTGCCAATATGTCATTCAGCCCGCTTATCGATCAATTGGTTGACGCCCTAAGATGCCTGCCTGGGGTAGGGCCAAAATCCGCGCAACGCATGGCGCTACATTTGCTGGAAAGCAACCGTGAGGGTGGCACTAAAATAGCAGAGACACTGGCGCAAGCCGTGCGGGAAGTGAAGCATTGTCAGCAATGCCGTATTTTATGCGAAGTGGATACCTGTAAAATTTGCGCAAATCCCAAACGGGATGGGACCTTGCTCTGTGTGGTGGAGTCCCCGTCGGATGTTTTGGCGATTGAGCAAACAGGTTTGTATCGTGGACGTTATTTTGTGCTCAAGGGACATCTTTCACCGATTGACGGTATCGGCCCAGAGGAAATCGGTGTTGATCAGTTGGTCGCGCGAGTGAAAGGCAACGGGGTAGAGGAGGTGATTATGGCGACGAATTCTACCGTAGAGGGTGAAGCGACCTCCCACTATATTGCTGAGCAATTAAAACCGATTAATATCAACATCAGCCGCATTGCCCATGGTGTTCCCCTGGGTGGGGAACTGGAGTATGTGGACGGTGGCACCTTGGCCCATGCGTTTCAAGGCAGACGGTCTATTTTTTAATGAATGCCTGATACGAAGAGGCCTGATTGAACCAATTATTATCCGCTCCGCTAGCCTATCGCTGGATTGCCAGTGACACTGAGCTTTCCGATTTAGTTGAAAAGTGCCAACGCTCAAAATGGGTTGCTCTGGATACTGAATTTGTTCGAACCAACACCTATTATCCGCAAATCGGTTTGATTCAACTCGCGCTCGACAGTGAATTTTTCCTGATCGACCCGTTAGCGATTAAGAACAAAGCGCTGTTCGGCAGTCTCTTGTCTGATCCCGGAGTGGTCAAGGTGATGCACGCCTGCTCTGAAGATTTGGAAGTTTTTCAACGCTATTTAGGCCTTTTGCCGGAACCACTCTTCGATACACAAATTGCTGCTGCCATACTGGGTCATGGCATGTCTGTTGGTTATAAAACCCTGGTAGCGGAGATGTACCAGGTCAATTTGCCCAAGGAGGAGCAGCGTTCCAACTGGCTAAAACGACCACTCAGCCAGCCTCAAAAGGATTATGCTGTGCTGGATGTCATTTATTTGGCTGATATCTACCGCCAGCAGCTAAAAACTTTGGAGGAATTGGATCGCCTTAGCTGGGTAGACCAGGAGTGTCAAAACCTTTTGGCGAAGCAGCGCGAGCAAATCGCACCGGAACAACTGTATCGTCGGATTAAGGGCGCGGGAACCCTTACCGGAGAACAATTGGCTGTTTTGCAGGCCTTGGCTATCTGGCGTGAAAAGGAAGTGGAAAGACGCGATATTCCAAGAGGGTTTTTATTAAAAGACCTGGTCATGGTTGAGTTGGCGCGTAGACAACCCGAATCTCTGGCGGCTTTGGCCGAAGTGGAACCGATTCATCCCCGCGTATTGCGCAAAGACG
>JAIPFG010000057.1 GCA_021736745.1 Pseudomonadales bacterium | reverse complement strand
GATCAAAACGGTTTTTCTCGAAAAGTGATGACAGTTAAAAAAGCCCTGGAGAAACACCAAGCGTTATTGGGAGACCCCATATCAATATTGCAGTGCCTGGGTGGTTTTGAAATTGCTGCCTTGGTGGGCGCCTACACCCATTGTGCACAGCTTGGGTTACCGGTTTTGATCGATGGTTTTATTTGTACAGTTGCTGCCTTGATGGCTGTTAACATTAATCCCGACGTGAAGGACTGGTTAATTTTCGCCCATCAATCAGCGGAACAAGGACATCAAAAGGTGCTGCAAGCACTGGCTGCCAGCCCACTGCTTTCACTGGGCATGCGCCTTGGCGAAGGCAGTGGCGCCGCGGCAGCCGTCCCTTTGTTGCGCATGGCTTGCCGGCTTCACAATAAAATGGCCACCTTTGATGATGCCGGTGTCAGCGACAAAACCTAATAGAGAAATTGATGAATCTAAGTCAATATACAACGATCGATTTATTACGCCACGGGGAATGTGAGGGCGGCGAAATCTACCGCGGCCATACCGATGTAGCACTCACTGATTCGGGTTGGCGGCAAATGCAGGAAAGCCTCCGGCTTGTCGACCCGCCTTGGCCATGGCAACGTATTATTACTTCACCCCTGCAACGCTGCCAGCAGTTTACTCACCATTTGGCGGAGGAGATAGGCATCCCCTGGGAGACCAATGCCTCCTTCCGGGAAATACACTTTGGTGACTGGGATGGTAAACCGGTTCAGGAGGTCTGGGATAGCGATCCTGAACAGGCCCAACAGTTTATCCTAAACCCGGCTAAGCTCTCCCCTCCCAATGGAGAGAAAATGTTTGATTTCCAACAGCGCGTTCTCTCCGGTTGGCAGGAAACTATTAGTCACTGTCATGACGAGCATATTCTTTGTGTACAGCATGGCGGCACCATCAGAATTATTTTAGCCCATATCCTCCATATGCCGCTGAACGCCATCGGACGCCTGCATGTACCCTACGCGGCATTGAGCCGCATACGCGTTTATCACGATCGAGATAACCATCACCCTGTACTGATATTCCATAACCCTGTCACTTTATCCCCATGAAAAATATCAGTCATTCTCTACGACCTTTTCTGCTGGCCTGCCAGTTTTTAACCATTATCCCAGTCACCTCGATAACAACGCCCAAGGAGCATGAAACAGGACAATCGCTGCTTTATTATCCTTTGGTGGGACTTATTCTGGGACTCATCCTCTCGCTCTCGGCTTATTTACTGAATGGGTGTTTTAGCCCGACCCTATCGGCATTCCTTTGTCTCGCCATTTGGGTGGCGTTGACTGGCGCCCTACACCTGGACGGCCTCGCCGACTCGGTGGATGGTTGGGCCGGGGGACTGGGTTCCTGCGAACGCACACTGACAATCATGAAAGATCCCCGCTGTGGCCCGATGGCGGTGGTGTCTTTATCGCTGGTACTGTTTATCAAAGCACAGGCCTTAGCCAACCTCATGAGCAGCAGTGAAAATTTATTTTTTTTGATAGCCGTACCCGTTATGGCTCGGTTGGGGGTTTTGGTACTTTTCCTCACCACTCCTTATGTCCGGCCGGGAGGTCTTGGCGAGGTATTGGCCAACCATTTCCCTCGACAGCACGCCATAACGCTTTGTCTCGCTTTACCTTTTTTACTCTTGTTGATTAGCCCGGCGCTAAGCCTGAATCTTATTCTGATCAATACCGTTACCTTCCTTATACTACGACAAATGATGATAAAGCGTCTCGGCGGATTTACCGGCGATACAGCAGGGGCATTAGTTGAATTATTAGAAGTTGCCTCCCTTTTAACCTTGGTCACCCGCCTTGGTTGAGTATAGTGGTCTTCGCATTGGGCTGACAGCAGATGCCAAACAACAACGGCGCTTTGAACAGGTAATAACAGCATTTTCTTTCCTGACAAAGAATGATCCATGTTCCGCTTAGTTCTCATCGCAATCTGCCTTTTCGTCACGATCAGAGCAGCGGCACAATCGCTGCAAGTGACGGATGACCTCGGAAATAATATTGATCTACCCGAAGCGGCAAAAAGGATCGTCAGCCTGGCTCCGCACGTCACCGAGATGCTCTATGCGATTGGCGCTGGCCATCAGGTTGTGGCTGGCGTTAGCCATAGTGACTATCCTCAAGCGGCAAAATCTCTTCCGCTGATCGGCACTTACACCAAGATTAATCTTGAGCTACTGTTAACGCTCAAACCTGACTTGGTGGTTGCCTGGTACAGCGGCAATGGGCCAGAACAAATCAATAAAATCAAGAGTCTTGGCCTTCCTCTATACGTCACCAATCCAGAAGTACCTGAAGATATCGCTATCAACCTGTCAAAACTTGGCCGGCTGACGGGAAATACCGTTAGAGCCGAGAAGGCTCGATCCGCATTCATTGAAGAGTTAAACCAATTACGATCGACCTACTCGGGCCGAACCACAGTCACCACTTTTTATCAGGTCTGGAATAAACCACTCGTGACCCTCAACAATCATCACCTGATAAGCCAATTAATCAGCCTATGTGGTGGTAGTAATGTATTTGCTAACCTACCCAATCTCGCTACTCAGATCAGTATTGAAGCTGTTTTAGCGGAGGATCCAGAGGTGATTATCGCCAGTGGCATGGGCGAGGAACGACCTGATTGGCTAAATGACTGGCTCGACTGGCCAAACCTGAAAGCGGTTAAACGCGGCCATCTTTTTTTTATCCCTCCAGACATCGTGCAAAGACACTCTCCACGTGTGCTCGAAGGCGCCCGGCTTTTGTGTGAGCAACTGGAGCAGGCGCGAAGTGCGCGCGAATGAATCCTTTAGCCATTTTTTCCAATATCCCATTTTGAAGCCCTGGGAGCGACTACACGAAACCAGCTTTTTTTCTCGACATATCAGAAATTTCGGGAAAGTTGCTTTATAATACGCCGCTTTAAATCCGTGCTCAGGCTATACTTGGGCTTACCTAAAACTCATTCGCACGTAGCCCGCCCATGAAAAAAATGTTGTTTGATTTCTTCCCTATCGTCATTTTCTTCGCCGTTTACAAATATACTAATAATATAGTGACCGCAACGGCTATCCTAATCCCCGCGACCTGTTTCCAAGTCATCTACGCCTATTGGCGCACGCGCAAAGTTGAAAAGATGTATTTGGTGACACTTTTTTTAGTCGTGACCCTTGGCGGCGCAACCGTGATCCTGCAGGACAAAGTATTTATTCAATGGAAACCAACCGTCGTCAACTGGCTGTTCGCTGTGGCGTTTTTGGGTAGTGAATTTATTGGCGAAAAAAATATCCTGGAGCGGATGATGGGGAGCCAGCTTGAACTGCCCAAATCCATCTGGAGCAGACTCAATTATCTTTGGATCGGCTTTTTTATCCTGGCCGGTTTAGCTAATATTTATGTGGCGTTCAGCGGCCACTTCACCGAAGAACAGTGGGTTGATTTCAAGCTATTCGGCATGCTCGGCCTGACGATTGTCTTTGTTTTATTACAGGGTGTGTATTTAAGTCGGCACCTTAACGAAGGACAAATCGAGCCATTTGACACTAATAAAGACAGCGAAAAATAAAGGATCTCTATGCTTTATGCCATTATCAGTGAAGATGTACCCAATAGTTTAGCACTACGGCAAGCCCACCGGCCGGCTCATCTTGAGCGGCTGGAACAGCTCAAGCAGCAGGGCCGACTTATCCTTGCGGGCCCACACCCGGCGATCGATAGCGACGACCCGGGCAGCGCTGGATTTAGTGGCAGCCTGGTGGTTGCCGAATTTGATTCCCTTGAGCAAGCGCAGGCTTGGGCAGACGTAGACCCCTTTGCTGATGCAGGGGTCTACCAAAAGGTTATCGTTAAACCCTATAAAAAAGTATTACCCTAAGGAAGTAAGAATGAAAAATGCTTGGTTAATCATTGCCGCTTTGCTGTTAAGCGCCACACTGCGGGCAGAAACTCTTTATATTACGGATAGCTTTCGGGTACCTCTGCGAACCGGCAACACCAACGCCTATCGGATTATCGCCGAGTTAAAAACCGGAACGGCCATTGAACTGCTGGAAACGGATACCGAATCGGGATACAGCAAAGTGAGAACAAAACGTGGTACGGAAGGCTGGGTGCTCACCCGCTATTTAATTTCTCAACCGGTTGCCAAGATTCGTTTGGAAGCGGCGGAGAAAAAACTAAAAGAACTCTCCGATCAAAAAATAATGCTAAAAGGCAGCCAATCAGAGCTGGAACAAACTGCCGAAAAATTACAAGAGGATAATCAGGCACTCAAAACATTCAATACTAAATTGTCTGACGAACTCAGCTATATTAAGCAAGTCTCTGGTAATACTGTGGCGATTAATCAACGCAACCAAGAGCTGATTGAAGAAAATCAGCAATTGCAGAACCAAATTGAATTACTAACGGCGGAAACTGACCGTCTCAAAGACGACACGAACAAAGAGTTTTTCCTTTACGGCGCCGGAGCAATTTTGTTGGGTATCTTTTTAGGACTGACCATACCCTCCATTCGCCGTAAGAGAAAAGATCCGGGCTGGGTATAGCTCATCGTTAAAAAACTGTATTCGTCTATGTTGAAAGGGTAACGTTAATGGCCTCATACCTTCGTTTTTTGTTAGTTCTCACCATCTGTACCGCCTGGGCTTTGCCAAGTACCGCAGATTCGAACAACCAGCAAACCGGTAATCCCATTGTCACAATGGAAACCAGCATGGGCGTAATTAAGCTGGAGCTTTACCCGGCCGTAGCACCGATAACAGTTGCTAATTTTCTGGATTATGTAAACAAAGGCTTTTATAACGGCACTTTGTTCCATCGGGTCATCGCTTACTTTATGATCCAAGGAGGTGGCCTGGATCAAGACTTACAGCTCAAACCAACCGGCGACCCGATCATTAGCGAAGCTGATAATGGCTTAAGGAACGATCGCGGTACCATTGCCATGGCGCGAACCCAGGACGTTAATAGCGCTAAGGCTCAATTTTTTATTAATGTGGAAAATAATACCCACTTGAATTACACCAGAAGTAGCGGAGGCTATACCGTCTTTGGAAGAGTCATCGAGGGCATGGATGTCATCGATAAGATTAGCAATGTGGAGACCACAAACCTGGAACACAGTTACGACATTCCGGTTGAGCCTGTGATTATCACCTCCGTCAGCGCCCAGCCAGGAACCAGTACGGCCCACAATCATTAAAATTAACGCTAGCCTTTGCAAATAAATCCATTGTGGTTCATTATCCTTTGGCGCTGATATTGTTGGGGGCGATACTGGCTGACAGGGCAACCTGTTCACAACACACTTTTCGAATGTGAATAGTCTGAATAGGCTGCACCTATAATCAATAGGTTACACATTCACAGGCAAGACAATTATCTCCCGCAGCACTATCATTCCGCCGGTCAACTAACTAATTCAGTCACCAAGGGCGACAAAATAAGTCCGGCAGTTTTGATATTTCGGTATTCATTGGACAGTGTACTTGGCCAACGATCTATTATCGAACTACCCAGCGCAATCAGAACCAAGGGCGAAAGCACTCACATTTGAGGAGAATTTAAAAATGCGAATTGGGATACCCAAAGAGATCCACGAAGGAGAGAAAAAGGTTGCCACCACTCCCGAAGTGGCAGAGCAGCTCATTAAACTGGGGTTTGACGTTGCGGTTGAGTCAAATGCCGGTCAAGCTGCTAACTTTTCTGACGATGCTTTTAGAGAGTCCGGTGTCACTGTTGTTGAGGATACCAAAAAGCTCTGGGCAGAATCAGACATTATTCTTAAAGTTCGTGCACCGGAAACACACCCCGAACTCTGCGTTGACGAAGTGGAATTGCTCCATGAAGGGCAAACTCTGCTAAGTTTTATCTGGCCCGCACAGAATGAAGCATTAATGCAGCGCCTCGCCGAGAAAAAAGTGACGGTTCTGGCAATGGACAGTGTCCCCCGTATTTCCCGAGCTCAGAAAATGGACGCCTTGAGTTCGCTCGCCAATATTGGTGGTTATCGCGCCGTCGTTGAAGCAGCCCAGCATTTCGGCCGTTTCTTTACCGGCCAAATCACCGCTGCCGGGAAAATTCCTCCCGCCAAAGTTCTAGTCATTGGCGCAGGCGTCGCCGGTCTGGCCGCTATCGGCGCTGCCAAGAGCATGGGCGCAATTGTTCGTGCTTTCGATACTCGCCCCGAAGTCAAAGAACAAGTGGAAAGTATGGATGCCGAATTCCTTATGTTGGAATTCGAAGGCGATGATGACGGCTCAGGCGAAGGTGGTTATGCCAAGGTCATGAGTGACGAATTTATCAAAGCGGAAATGGAACTCTTTGCACGTCAGGCGATGGATGTGGATATTATTATCACCACTGCCTTGATTCCCGGCCGACCCGCGCCGGAACTAATCACCGAAGCCATGGTTAAGACCATGAAGCCTGGTAGTGTGATTGTCGATTTAGCCGCCGAGAAAGGCGGTAACTGCAAGCTGACAGAAGCCGACAAAGTTGTCATTAAACACGGCGTCACTCTGATCGGTTATACCGATTTACCCAGTCGACTCGCCGCACAGGCAAGCCAACTTTATGGCACAAACCTAAGGCATCTACTGACCGAATTAAGCCCCGAAAAAAATGGTGAGATATTTGTCAACATGGAAGACGAGGCTATTCGTGGCGCTACCGTCATCAACCATGGCGAGGTCACTTGGCCGCCACCGGCACCGAAACTCTCTGCGGCACACAAAAAGGCGGCAGAACCCGCGGTAGCTCCAGCTCCCGTTGCAAAACCAGAACCCAGCAAGCTCAAAGGCCTACTCCCTTTTATCATTGGTGTTGTCGCCCTGTATGGATTAGGTTCTGTTGCCCCACCCGCATTTATGGCGCACTTTACGGTGTTTGTATTAGCCTGTTTCGTCGGTTATATGGTGATCTGGAATGTCTCTCCGTCACTGCATACCCCGTTGATGAGTGTTACCAATGCCATCAGTAGCATTATTATTATCGGCGCCTTAATTCAAGTGTCATCCGATCAAAATTGGATCATGATCCTGGCCGGAATAGCCATATTAATCACCAGCATTAACATCGTGGGCGGCTTTGCCGTGACTCAACGTATGTTAGCTATGTTTAGAAAGTAAGGGGAAAGAAGCATGTCTGCAGGAATAGTAACCGTATCCTATATTGGCGCCTCAATCCTTTTTATTCTGGCATTAGGTGGCCTCAGCAACCAAGAAACCGCTCGACGCGGCAATCTCTACGGCATGATCGGTATGACATTGGCCTTGATTGCAACCTTGGTCGGTATTGTCACCGCCAACTATGCTGTATTAATCGGCGGAGCTGTCATTGGTGGTTTTATCGGCTGGGTATTGGCCAAGAAAGTTGAAATGACACAGATGCCCGAACTGGTCGCAATTCTCCACAGTTTGGTTGGCTTAGCCGCCGTTTTGGTGGGTTACGCCAATTTTATGGATCATAGCCTGGCCATTAGCGGCGTTGAAAAGACCATCCATGACGTAGAAACTTATTTGGGTATTTTAATCGGCGCCCTGACCTTCTCCGGTTCCATTATCGCCTTCTTAAAACTGAGCGCAAAAATCAGCGGTAAACCGCTCATGTTACCGGCCCGTCATTGGCTTAATCTCGGCCTACTGGTGCTGGCCGTATGGTTCGGTAATGATTTCTTAAACCAGTCTGCGACCGGTGGCGGTATGGTGCCGTTAATGCTGATGACGATAGTGGCCCTGTTGTTTGGTATCCACATGGTCATGGCGATCGGTGGCGCGGATATGCCCGTCGTGGTTTCTATGCTTAATAGTTATTCAGGTTGGGCGGCGGCAGCCACGGGCTTTATGCTGAACAACGACCTGTTAATCGTCGTGGGCGCCTTGGTCGGCAGCAGCGGCGCGATCTTGAGCTACATTATGTGTCGCGCGATGAACCGTAAATTTCTCTCGGTAATAGCGGGCGGTTTTGGCACCACCAGCGGTTCTAGCGCCGCCTCCGGTCCGGCCGGTGATGTCGGCGATGTGGTTGCCGTTGAAGCGGAAGAAGTGGCCAACATGTTACTTGACGCCAAGGAAGTCATGATTATTCCTGGCTATGGCATGGCAGTAGCT
This sequence comes from Pseudomonadales bacterium, assembly GCA_021736745.1. Lineage (GTDB taxonomy): Bacteria > Pseudomonadota > Gammaproteobacteria > Pseudomonadales > IMCC2047 > JAJFKB01. Next base: position 4,838 of record JAIPFG010000057.1, on the reverse strand, counting down.
CAAGCCCAGCACACTGTGTTTGAATTAACCAAGCAACTACGAGATAAAAAGGTCAACGTTCGATTTGGCATCCATCCGGTTGCCGGACGCATGCCAGGCCATATGAACGTCCTCCTCGCCGAGGCGAAAGTCCCTTACGATATCGTGTTCGAAATGGATGAAATTAACGAAGACTTCCCCAAAGTGGATGTCTCCATCGTGATCGGCGCTAACGATATCGTCAACCCTGCCGCACAGGAAGTGCCGGATAGCCCTATTGCCGGCATGCCGGTACTCGAACCCTGGAAAGGAAAAACTACGGTCGTGTTGAAGCGCGGCATGGCTACCGGCTATGCGGGTGTGGATAACCCACTTTTTTATAAAGAAAATACCCGTATGCTGTTTGGGGACGCGAAAGACAGTATCGACGCTGTTTTAAAAGCCGTTGCGGGCTGATAGCCATCAAAGAGGGAATCTTATGGGTTCCCTCTTTTTTTGATTATTTTGGATGACTCAGGGTTTTGTCCGGAACAAACGCGCATTGATCAGCATCGACCTCAGATAGCCACTTCACCTAAAAAAATTCCCATTCCCCATCGTTAGTGTTATACCTAGGCCTCTCAACCGCTAAACGGAGCTCGCCCATATGCACCCGTTGCTGAATACCCCCATAATGCTATTCCTTATAATTTTATCTCCATTCCTGTTAGCAGAACCACCAGCAGAGGAAATTGATCCGGTTATTGTTTCGGCTGATCTGTATAAGGTGTTACTGGAAAATGACCATGTGCGTGTCGTGGAATATCAGGTACCCCCAGGACAAAAAGATAACTGGCATACACACCCCGCCAAGATATCCTATATTGTTTCAGGAGGAACCTTGAAAATCACAACCGCTGATGGCAGTTCTTTTGTGGTACAGGAAAATGCTGGTGCGGCGAGCTGGTTTGGCGCAGTGGGTAAGCACTACGGAGAAAATATTGGCCAAACTCCCGTCAGGATTGTCTTTGTCGAAATAAAAGGAGCAGAGGCTGAAAAGGATGACCTTGAACGATTTAGAAAAATAACACCACCCCCATGACAGAGGGCATTTGCAAAAATCGATTCTGAATTATACTTATTTGTATTTCTCTGAGAATTGGATTGTCACCATCATAGGATTAATCTCTTGATCAGAAAAGCCTTAAAAGTGGTCAAGTGGGTTGTTGTGCCCTCGATCATAGCCCTCCTATTTTTAGTGTTGGTTGCACCTTTTTATATTTACGACAGATTCAACCTGGAATATCCCATTGCGAAACTGGAGTTTGTTCGATTGGCGGATCAGCAATACCTAGCCATCCTACGAACCGGTGATTTTTGTAACAAGGAAAGCTTCAAAATTTATGGCGATCAATGGCAATTGGATGCCAGCTTTTTGCGCTGGAAAGGATTAGCCGTCAGTCTTGGCTTTGACTCGAAATACCGCCTAGACCGTTTAAGCGGACGTTATCTCACGACCAAAGAGCAAAACAGTAAACCGATTTCAGCGCACGATATTGCACCTAAAGTCTGGTTTGATATTTTTGCGGGAGAAAACGGGATGCATCTCCCTCAGTTTCTGGTGGATACCCACTTCGGCTCTTCGGTGTATCTCGATATTGATCCTGGCAGACATTATACCATTTACCGTACTGAGGATGCCCTCATTGCCAAGTCGGAAGTTCGGTCAAAAGCGCAAATCGAAGCGGGTTTGGCGACGATCGAAATCAATAATGCCTGCCTAAAAGACCCCCAACTGTTTGAATGGCTCGCCAAAGAAATCAATCACTTTGCTCTTAAATTTCTTTAATGGTATGGGTTATGTCGAGGAATTAAATACCACGTTGCCATTCCTGACGTAATGGAACCGAGCCAGGTTGCTTTAGCGCCATACGTACAATTTTCAGCAACTTTTCCCGATCTTGATTAAGCGTACCCTTTAACACAAGATAGTTGGATGCGTGATCGCTACGAAAGATAGTTTGTTCCAACGCCAGATGACTGAGTAAAAATTCCATTTCCTGTGCCAACTCTATTTGACCGAGTGCTTCAAAATCACCACCAAAACCTTCCTGGTAACGCGTTATTCCCTGAGGAAATGAAACCACCAAGGTAGAAAGATATTCAGGCTGAGCCTCATTCATCAAGCGAGCTGAGTTAATGGCGTGCTGCTCGCTGTATTTCTTTCCGCCCAGCCCATTGAGAATCATCACCGATCGCTTCATCCCTGCCTGCTTGGCTTTCAGTAAGGCACTCAATGAAGACTCGTAGTTTTCACCCTTTTGGATTTTTTCCAACATCAGGTCATCACCTGTTTCACAACCGACATACATCAAACTCAAGCCCAGCGCTTGCAGTTCAGACAGTTGATCTACCGATTTGTTTTTCAGATTACGCGGCAGACAATAGGAAGAAATCCGCTGTACATTCGGCAAATAATGATTAATCGCACGCAAAATCTCCGATAGTCGGCGGTATGAAAGTGTCATGGCGTCGCCATCGGCCAGAAAAATTCGCCGAATCGCTTGTCCGGACTGCGCGATAATACTCAACTCCCGTTCGATCTGTTCCTGTGGTTTGGGCCTAAATCGTTTTTGCGACGCGGTATACATTTCACAAAAAGTACATTTATTCCAGGAGCAGCCATTCGTCACCTGTAGGATTAAAGATCGAGCCTCACTTGGCGGACGGAATAATGGCTCAATATATTCGGGAAACACCTGTTTACCTCTTTAATAGTCAATTCATTGCCATTGTCCGAAAACCCCGACACGTAATCAACCGATAACACTTTTTTCATCAATGATCAGCTATTCATTGGCAAGTGACGCATACCATTTAGCAAATAATTTGTTTATGCTCCATACTGTTTAAGGCATTTGTCTAATCTAATGATCGACGGTAGGGAAAGACAAAATTGATGATAAAGCACAGATGATGAATCCAATAAAACTCGTTGCCCATCGTGGCCATCAACAGCAATATCCAGAAAACACGCTACTGAGTTTAGCTGAAGCGATTCATGCCGGTGCTCGATTTGTGGAAACGGATGTTCAATTGAGTCTTGATAAAGTACCTGTGCTCTACCACGATAACCATATGCGTCGTATAAGTGGCGTTAAAGGTACTATCCATGATTACCCCTTCGCCGAACTCATCCGTATCCCTGCCTATGAACCAAAGCGCTTTGGCCATAAATTTATCGATCAAAAAATTACACCACTGGCGGATTTGGTAAGTCTTTTGCTAGCTCATCCTCAAGTGCATGCCTTTGTAGAAATCAAACGTTGCTCAATACAGCAACACGGTATTGAAACCCTGTATCAGTGTATAACCGATTTATTAATGCCCGTAGTTGATCAGTGCACTCTGATTAGTTTCTCCAAGCCGTTTATTGAATACGCCAGCCAGACCGCTTGGCCTAGCCTAGGTGTTGTGGTGGAGCATTGGAGCGACATCAATACGGAAGTCATTCAAACCATCAAACCTGAGTACATCTTTTGTGATTACAAGCAGTTGCCAAGATCAGGCTCTATCAATTTAACCGGTCCTCACTTAGTAATTTACGAAATCAATGATGCACAAACTGCTATTCAGTTAATCGAGCGCGGTGCTGATATGATCGAAACTTTTGCCTTTACTGAGTTACAGCAGGAATTGAATCAGAGATTTCACACCTCACCATGAACCAGCATTATGAAGTTGTCATTATTGGTGGAGGTATCCATGGTGCTGGGGTTGCCCAAGCGGCTGCCGCAGCGGGATACCGCACACTGATTTTGGAAAAGGACGACTGGGCGGCAGGGACATCAAGCAAATCCAGTAAGCTAATACACGGCGGGCTGCGTTATTTGCTCACCGGAGAACTTCATTTGGTCTGGGAGTGCTTACGTGAACGAGAATTACTGATTCGTATTGCCCCGGAACTGGTGCATCGCCGTCATTTTTATCTTCCCGTCTATCAGAACTCAACATATAAGGGTTGGCAAATTCGCCTAGGACTGACGCTTTATGCATTGCTGGCCGGAGCTCGAAAAGCCTGCCGCTTTCAGCAATTACCTAAAAACCAATGGCAACAATTAAATGGGCTGACGACAAAAGAGTTGAAGCAGGTATATGTCTATCAGGACGCCCAGACCGATGATCGGTTACTGACAGAAGCGGTGATCCGTTCTGCACGCAATCTAGGAGCCGAAACACTTTGCGCCACACAGTTTATTAGTGCTGAAAAGAGCGATCAGGGATATTCCGTTCGTTTTATACAGGCAGAGAATGCCAAAGAACAACACATTGAGTGTAAAATGCTTATCAACGCGAGTGGCCCCTGGGTTAACCTGATCAATGCTTGTATCACACCACCACCCCCCTCTCTCAAAATAGATTTAGTTCAGGGTACACATATCGTTATCCAGGGTGAATTATCTCAGCAATGCTTTTACCTGGAGTCCCCCTTCGATCACCGCGCCATCTTTGCTCTTCCCTGGTATGGCAATACCCTGTTGGGGACCACGGAAACACTTTATCAGGAAAACCCTGACAAAGTGACACCATTACTTTCGGAAGAAAACTATCTTCTGGAGATACTGGCACATTATTTTCCTGAGATACAACCGAAAATACTGGCGCGTTTCGCCGGACTAAGGGTTTTACCTAAGTCAGAACGTGGCCTTTTCTATCGCTCACGTGAAACTCAGTTAGTCTGTGATACGTCACACCAACCCCGTCTTATTAGCATTTATGGCGGCAAGTTAACCAGCTATCGCGCTACCGCTGCAAAAGTAGTAAAGCTGGTTAAAAAGAGCTTGGGCAAGCGCCAGAGAGTTGCCGAAACGGATAAAATT